>NZ_SBAR01000007.1:0-75773 GCF_016617625.1 Erysipelothrix sp. strain 2 (EsS2-6-Brazil) | reverse complement strand
TTTGGTCTTTCATTTTTTTATCTAATTGTTTATACTTCATATTGGAGCTCCTTTTAGTCGGGTGGGCTCCTTTTATTATACAAAAACAACCGCACCTTGGGTGGTGCGGTTGAGATTTGAATTTAGGTAAAACATGCCTTATCGGCATGTTTTTTTATATCATTTTTACTTTATAATACGCATCTTCTTGTCCCTTTAAAACAGGAATCAATTCAAATTCATAATGATATTCACGATGTACATCTAGAAATTGCGGATCATGCTTCGAGAGCCAACCAACTACATCAACCGCTACAATCCATTCCACACTTTGATCAAGTGCTCTGCGTGCCCCAACATTTAACGGTACTCGATCCGACTTAATCATGAGTCCTTGTCGCGATGCATTCGTTAAGGACGCCCAAAACACTTGTGTATGATTTCGAAATGTCTTTGAGCTTACCTCTTGTTCAAGGGACTCATGATAAACCGCAAAACCTAATTCATCGTTTAGGTTTTTATAATTTGCATGGGGTCCTTTTCCAAAATACGCCAAGGTATCATAAGCACGCTTTAATGGAATTTCAATTCCAATCATTGAGAGTCCTGAGTGATTTGCCGGTTTAAAGGTTTGTCGCACCCAAATACGTCCATCAGCAAAGATCTTATAAACCGTATGGGCCACAGACCCGTTTACAAGCACACTACGTGTTGTAATCCGAATTCTTGAATCATTAACGACTACAATAGAAAAATGCTGTGCTGACGATTTAACGCCTTCCTGCGCCCACGCATGTGTAAAAGTATTCCAATGCTCATTGTCTTCATAATTCATGGGACCACGATTACACAACAAAGACATCGGTCGTGAAAGCATTTCATCCCCATCGTATCGGTATGAGTCCAAAAAACCCGTTTCTTTATCAAACGATAACGAAAACTTCTCACCTGTTACCGTGCAACGGGTTTGTGTCTCCACGACTGATAGCGGTTTAAATTCCTCCGACATTGTTACTTCTTGCTTTACCAAATGATGCAGACGTATTTGATGACACAATACCGCTTCATCGGTATAAGGGTCCATAACGTATAGATTTAGATGATACATCGCATCAAATTCATAAAAACTTGGTACATCGATACTTATTTCTTGAGTCTCACCCACATCTAAAACCAGGCTGAAACTTGACTTTGATCCTTCAATACTGTGCCCATCCTTGAGCACACACGACCGAAACACCGCATGTTCCGTGTTTAGATACTTAAAATTATTGCGTACACTTATTGTTTTAGTTTGAGGATTAAATTGCGTAAACGTCAAAACGTGATAGCGTGGCGAAAAATGCCCCGATATCTTACCCTGACACCATTCATGAAGTTCATCCAATTGTTTTTTTATTGAACACTTCGTTGGTTTCGAATAATCATGTTTATACGACCCATCACAATCTGTATACCTTGGTTTTGTAGCAATGCATAACTGCCTATCTACAGCTACGTCATTACCAAAACATCCACTTAGCAAATGACCGCTAACCTTCGGAATACTTATTGTTTTTTTCTTAGAGCTACACGGAAGTTCATCTTCCTGACTCTTCAACTCAATCTGATCGCATTTCATGATTTCGCCTCCTTAAAACACCTTGCATTTGAATGCGCTTTCTAAAAAGATACCACCCCAAAGTGTTGATGTCAAATATTATTCAATCCATAAGTAATTCGAGGCATATTCCTTTTTATATATACCCCCTGTGGTATAATGGTTGTGTAATAATAAGAGGTGAACAAAGATGTTTAATGAAGCATTGCAGAAATTAAAGTCACCGAGGTCTTTGATGAAACTTGCGTTGTTTACGATTTTCTTTCTAGGAATCTATACGCTCATCGATTCTTTCAACCTCAGTTACCGTGAGATGATGCTTGAATATGGTATTTATCTCGTTATTATCAATGTGTTTATGAATCTACTCATGGCCCTACTCAGTGGCCTGTTGATGGTATTAAACACAGTAATGGTAGATCTCAAAGGTATCGAAAGTAAAGGAGCAAATCTCAGCTTTGTATCCATTCTTTTCGGAATTCTTACCTACGGGTGTACCCCTTGTGTTATTGCATTTTTTGCGAATATCGGAATTGCATTCTCTGTGATTGCACTTCCTTTAGCCGGACTTCCGTACAAATTACTTTCTCTCGTATTAATCCTTCTCGGACTGATCTGGACTCGTTATGAAATCAATAATACAACATGTAAAATAAAAGCACCTACTGCATAGGTGCTTTTATTTTTGTATTTAAATGTGTTTTAACGAGACTTTACAATAAGGTTGATTGCATCTTGAACCCGTTCATGATCACGACCCGATTCATCGACACAATCAAGGAGGTTATCTACGGCTATGAGTTTAATGATACGATCAACACTTGATCGAACAGCAGTCAATTGGACTAGCACATCCTGACAACTCTCTCCTTCTTCAAGCATACGTGTAACGCCACGTATTTGACCTTCCGCACGTTTTAAACGGTTTAATAATTGTTTTTCACATGTCATTGTGACATCGCTCCCTTATAAATCGACATACCACCCATTACATTCACAACATGATATCCTTTGTCCGCAAGAAAACGTGATGCCTCTTGAGAACGATGTCCCGTAAGACAAATAATATGGTACGTAATCTCTTTCGAAAGATTGGTATAGTGACGGTTTAATTCACCCAGTGGAATATTGATTGCGCCATCAATATGACCGCTTTCATATTCCCATTCATCCCGGACATCAATTATATTTAAAGGCACTTTGCGACCAAGTTGTGATTCTAATTCGGGGGTCATAATAGTTTTATACATAGTTATACCCTTCCTAAAAAATATAATGTGGCACTTGCCACATTATATAATATCTTTATAAATTATAATTTACTGTCTAAGTATTTTTCAAGTGCTTGTTTTGGTTGGAATCCACTGATTTTTTCAATAGGTTCGCCATCTTTAAACAAGATCATTGTCGGAATACTCATAACATTAAATTCCGTTGCTGTTTGACGGTTTTCATCAATGTCTAATTTCGCTACTTTAATTTTGCCTTCATATTTATCTGCAAGCTCATCAATAACAGGTGCGAGCATCTTACATGGTCCACACCATTCCGCAAAGAAATCTACAAATACAAGTCCCTCTGAAGTTTGTTCTTTAAAATCTTTATCTGTTATATGTAATGTCATAATTGTTACACTCCTTTTGGTTATTTACCTTATGACACTATTATACCCCCTACGGTATAATAGTAAAGACATTTGCTTAAAAAAAGACAATCTTTTAAAAGATTGTCCTTTTCTTATTCATGATGATCTTCAAGATCATTAAAGCGTTGTAGATCTTTTTCTTCTACCAATACAAAGAAGAGATCACCTTCGCGTACTTTGTATTCTGGACTCACAAGAATTTGAAACTCTTGATTATTATCACATTTCATACCAAGAATATTAAAACCGTATTCTTGACGAAGATTTAAGTCGTTAATGCTTTTACCATACCATGATGAGAGTGCATGAATCTCAACAATATTGTATCGATCATCAATGCGCAAGGCATCAATTACACTGTGTTTCGCAATTTCGTTTGCAAGTCTTTTTCCCATTTCAACTTCCGGTAAAACAACACGATCGGCCCCTACTTTTTTAAGAACTTCATAGTAATCCATATTTTTTGTTTTCACAATAACATGTTTACAGCCCAATTTTTTGAGATTTAGGACACCAAGGATTGTGGATTCCAAACGTTCTCCCGATGCAATAATTGCGATATCGGCATTTGCGACATCTGCAGCTTCGAGTTGTTCAAGTTTGGTGAAGTCTGCTTGGACTGCATGCTCCACTAAATTCGCTACTTCTTCAACACGTTCCATTTTCGAATCCATCGCAATAACATCAACTTTATGTCGCGCTAATGTTTTCGCAATCGATGCTCCAAATAATCCAAGCCCTAAGATAGCAACAGTTTTATTTGTCATTATTTCGCTCCTTTATCCGATTAAGACGTTCCCTTCAGGGTAACGAATTAACGGTTCTTTCTTTTCTGCACGGCCACCAAACGAGAGGAAGAATGTTAATAATCCAATTCGTCCAGCAAACATTAATACGATTAATACAATTTTACCAATCACTGTTAGATTTGGTGTGAGGCCCATGGTTAGACCCACAGTTCCAAAACACGAGAATACTTCTACCAATACGTATTCAATACCATAACGCTCAGGTATCGTTTCTGTAATCAGAAGGATGAGTGAAGCAAGTAAGACCATAATAATCCCAGCAAATACAATTAAGAGCGCCTTCTCTACTTTTTCATGAGAGATGGATCGATTCTTAAAATGTGTTTGTTCATCTCTTAATTTAGCACGAACAAAGAGCACAATGGTAGCAACGGTTGTGACTTTAACACCACCACCGGTTGAACCCGCTGAAGCACCAATAAACATTAAGAGAATTGTAACAAAAATACCCATTGACGAAACCGTCGCATAGTTAACATTCGCATAACCTGCCGTACGCGGGGTAATCGCCATAAAGAGATAATTAATAAGTTGCATATGGAATGGTAAATCCGCAAACGTTCCATTGCGACTCTCACTTAACCAAAAGAGTAAAAAACTTACTCCTAATATGGAAAGTGTGGTTATCAGTGTAAGTTTGGTATGCATAAGTAATTTACGATTTCGTCGATACGATAACACATCGCGCCAGACGATAAACCCTAAGCCACCCACGACTATAAGACCACCAATTGTAAGGATTACAAGTGGATTTTGAGTGAACCCTTCCAAACTGTCTCCAAATAAATCAAATCCTGCATTGCAAAATGCGGATATACTATGGAAAACAGAGAAATAGATTCCTTTTAATATTCCAAATCTCGGAATAAAATCAATCGCCAAAAGGGATGCTCCAATTGCTTGAATTGTGAGCGAAAAGCGAATGATATAACGAATGAGAAACTGCGCATCCGATAAACTATCCGTATTTATGGCTTCACGAACAATCAGACGTTGACGCAAATTGAGACGTTTTCCTATAAAGACAAAAAACATCACGATAATTGACATGAACCCAAGTCCACCAATTTCAATTAAAGTAATGATCACCGTTTTTCCAAAATAGTTCCAATGTTCTGCGGTATTGAGTGTAACCTGACCTGTCACGCAGACTGCAGATGTCGCCGTAAATAATGCATCCAAAAAATTGGTTGCATGACCGCTTTGACTCGATATTGGCAAAGACAACAAGGTCGCACCAACAAAAATTGTTAGTGCGAAACCAAGTGCAATATATTGAGGAATTGTAATTTTTTTAAATTTACGTTTCATTTTTTCAACCTCAACCTCGATAATGAACGCATAAGAGCAAGCTGAGCTCGTTTTAAATCAAGTCCATCCTCATACTCTTTCTTTTCATTTAGACGCTTTTCGGCACGAATTCGTGCCTGTTCAGCACGATGGAAATCAATTTCTTCTTCACTTTCAATTGTAGAAACCAAAAGTGTTCCTTGATTGTCTTCAAATGTGAACAACCCTTCCGAAACTGCAAAATTTTCTCTTCCATCTTTCGATTTTGTATACATAATTCCAATTTCAATTGGCAATACGATTGCCATATGTTCTTGGAGCACCGTGCGTTGCCCATCAGAAGTTGGGAGTGTGATGGAATCAATCTCCACACTCCGATATGCTCCTTCTGGTGTAACTATTTTTAGATTAAACATTTTCTTTTGTTACGCCTGCCTTACGGTAAACGTCATCAATTGTAGATGCGAACAAGAATGCTTGCTCTGGTAAGTGATCCACTTCCCCATCTAAAATTGCTTTAAAGCTACGGATTGTGTCAGCAATTGGCACATACGACCCTGGAATTCCTGAGAACGTCTCCGCAACAAAGAATGGTTGGGACAAGAAGTTACGGATTTTACGCGCACGGTTAACCGTCAACTTATCATCTTCACTTAATTCATCCATACCTAAAATTGCAATAATATCTTGTAAATCTTTATAACGTTGTAAGATTTTTTGAACTTCAGTTGCTACGTAAACGTGCTCTGCACCTACAACATCTTCCGATAGTAGATTACTGCTTGATTCAAGTGGATCAACCGCTGGATAAATACCAAGCGCTGCAATATTACGATCCAATACCGTTTTTGCATCTAAGTGCGTAAACGTAATGGCAGCAGCTGGATCCGTAAGGTCATCCGCTGGTACATAAATTGCTTGAATCGATGTAATCGATCCTGATTTTGTCGACGTAATACGTTCTTGTAATTGACCCATTTCAGTTGCAAGAGTTGGTTGGTATCCAACAGCAGAAGGCATACGCCCAAGTAGCGCGGAAACCTCTGATCCTGCTTGAGTAAAACGGAAAATATTATCGATGAAAAGCAGAACATCTTGTTTGTTTTGATCACGGAAATTTTCAGCCATGGTTAAAGCCGACAACGCAACGCGCATCCGAGCTCCAGGTGACTCATTCATTTGACCATAAACTAGAACTGTATTTTCAAGAACTTTCGCATCTTTCATTTCGTGATAGAGGTCATTCCCTTCACGTGTCCGTTCACCAACACCCGCAACAACAGAAAGACCACTGTGTTCAATTGCGATGTTATGAATTAATTCTTGCATTAAAACCGTCTTACCAACACCCGCTCCACCAAAGAGACCAATTTTTCCTCCTTGTGGGTACGGACAAAGTAAGTCAATAACCTTAATACCTGTTTCTAACACAGTATTAGTAGTTTGTTGATCTTTAAAGGGTGGCGCTTCACGGTGAATTTCATGCATTTCAACACCTTCTGTGTTAAATGTTTGTTCATCGATTGGCTCTCCCAATACATTAAACATTCGGCCTAAAATTTCTTTTCCGACCGGAACTTTGATAGCAAAACCTGTATCCTCAACTTCGAGGCCACGTGATAAGCCATCTGTAGGACCCATAGAAATACAACGCGCTAAATCATTTCCAATGTGTTGTGATACCTCAAGGGTAACATCCATTGATTCATGTTTTACTTTTAATGCATTGTATAGTTTTGGCATGTGCTCTTTATCAAAGCGAACATCCACAACAGGACCGACAATTTGTACGATACGACCTTTCATCTAAGAAACCTCCATTCCAGAAACAATTTCTGATATTTCTTGTGTGATTGCTTCTTGACGCACACGATTGTACTTGCGGCCAAGATCGTCAATCATATCTTGAGCACTATCAGTTGCTTTTTCCATCGCAATCCGACGTGTTGTATGTTCACTAACTTTTGAAGTTAGATATGTATATTTAACGAGACTCATCAATGATTGTTTAATCATCATTTCCGATGCTTCTTCAAAGCTTGGTTCATAGATGACATCATCACGACGACCGCTTGATTTCGTATTCAAGATATGAAGTTTAAAATCAAGGGTCATCGCATTTTCATACTCGGGTATGATTGCGACAATTTGATGTGTAGATACATACGGGTTAATCGTTTTAATAATATCGTGAAGTTCAATACGTTCGCTTGAAACTTCTTGATTAATGATGTTTACACCTCGTGTTTTTAAAAATTCATAAGCTTGGGCACCAAGACTGATAACCATATCCTCCTCACGATAAACTTCTAACAGTTTACGTGCAAGACCTTGGGTATATGCAGAACACAACCCTAAATCCGGCATGACTACAAGGTACAATCGCGGGGTGTCATCAATAATCGCTTCATCAAAATGAATAAATTGTTCAGAAACCTTAGTTACGGCTTCATAATATTCTTTGAACTCACTCATTTGATCACGATAACGTTGTAATTTACTCAAAGAAACAAGTTTCATCGCCTTCGTAATTTTTTGAGTTGAAGAGATTGATTTAATACGTTTTTTTATACCTGAAGTATTAGGCATGATGCGCCGCCTTAAAATCACTTATTTCTTCATCGATAATTGTTTTTAAGTCTTCGATTAATGCATCATCAAGGACATAGTCCTTTTTAATGCGATCAAGCACATCGGTATGTGTTTGAACAAAACGACCATGTAAATGTTTTTCAAACGGTAAAACTTCCTTAACCTCTAATTGGTCAAGATAGCCATATTTATTTAAAAACATACTAATAATCATCAACTCATGTGGTGTCTTTGTAAGTGCACCTTGTTTTAGAAGTTCTGTTAAACGACGACCATGGTCAATCGTTTTTTGAGTTGCTTCATCAATGTCTGAACTAAATTGAGCAAAACTCAATAATTCATGATATGTTGCAAGTTCTAGTTTTAGTGACGATGCTACATGTTTCATTGCTTTTGTTTGTGCTGCTGAACCTACACGTGAAACAGACATTCCGCTATCTACAGCAGGACGAACCCCACTGTTGAATGCATCTAAGTTTAAGAATAGCTGACCATCCGTAATTGAAATAACGTTTGTAGGAATATAAGCTGAAATATCACCTGCTTGCGTTTCAATAATTGGTAACGCAGTCATTGAACCGCCGCCGTAATTTTCATTAAGCTTTGCAGAACGTTCGAGTAAGCGTGAGTGAAGATAGAAAACATCTCCAGGATACGCTTCACGACCTGCAGGTCTTCTTAAGAGGAGTGAAATGGTTCGATAAGCAACCGCATGTTTGGATAAATCATCATAGACAATAAGAACATCTTCGCCATTATCCATCCAATGCTCTCCAATTGCACATCCTGTATAAGGTGCAAGGTATTGTAGCGGTGCTAATTCACTTGCAGTACTTGAAACAACAACTGTATAATCCAGTGCATCATGTTCTTTAAGTTTTTCAACAACCATTGCAACCGTTGATGCTTTTTGACCAATCGCAACATAGATACATTTCACATTTTGACCTTTTTGATTCAAAATAGCGTTTAAAGCAATACTTGTTTTTCCAGTTTGACGGTCACCAATAATTAACTCACGTTGTCCCTTACCAATTGGAATCATTGAGTCAACGACTTTAATTCCAGTATGAAGTGGTTCGTGTACCGATTTACGCGTCATAACCCCAGGTGCCACACGTTCAATAGGACGGACATCAACCGTTTCAATGGCTCCTTGACCATCAATTGGTTGACCTAAAGCATTAACAACACGTCCTAAAAGTGCATCACCAACACCAACTTCAATAATATGGTTTGTACGGTAAACAACATCGCCCTCTTTTACAAGTTTGTCGTTACCTAAAAGTACAACCCCAACTTGGTTTTCTTCTAAGTTTAGTGCCAAACCAAATACTTCATCATTGAAACGGAGCATCTCACCAGATAGAACTTGATCTAAACCGCGCACAAAGGCAATACCATCACCAACTTTGAAGACTTTACCAACATCTACATTGGCTTCATCAAATTCGATAGTACTAATTTTTTCCTTTAACATCTGTAAGATGTTTTCAGTTTGGTTACTCATTCTCTAATCCTCCCTGGTTTAAGATTCGATCTAATTTACTTTTAATACTTGTGTCATAAATATCATGGTTGACACGTACCACAAGACCCTTAATCAACGAAGCATCAACATTATAGTCAATCTCAAAAACACCTTCATAGCGTAATTTTAAATTGGCCATTAATTGTTCTTTTTCGTTTTCACTTAATACATTTGGACTTGTAACCTCAACAACATTGAGATGCTTACCTTCTTCAAGGAAATCACGATATTCTCGTACAATACGATCAAAATCGCTCATCAACTTCGCATCTTGAATCATCTTGAGAAATTTTACAACTTCTTGAGGAAATGTTTTCCCCAATTCACTCCATACTGGTTCCAACGCATCTTGATCCAAGAACGTTGCCGTCATAATACGATAAAATTCTTCATCGTTTAAAAATTCTTGAAACGTTTGTAATGCGTTATAGAATTCCAAGGGGTTTCTTGTTTCAACACCCACTTGATAAAGTGCCTCTGCGTAGACTTTAGTGCTTATAATCATAAGCATTCATTTCCTTCGCAAGATCATCCATCATATTTAGATTGTTGAGTTCCGCATCTTGTAAAACCTTACGGTTTACATCGACCGCAACTTGCAGCATGTATTGTTGAACTTCTGTATAAAGTTTTTTCTTTTCTAATTCATATTCTTTTTGCAATGCAGCTTCTCGACGATCGATTTCTACTTGAGCAGACGCAATAATATCTTTACGTTTTGCTTCAGCATCGGCCATCATATCGCCTTCAATTTTCTTTAGGCGCTCCATTGCGACAACATACTCATGACGTTGTTCTTCTTTAAGTTTTTTTGATTCTAGCTTAAGTGCTTCTGCTTCTTTTACTTCGCTCTCAATTAATTCCGAACGTTTTTCTAAGTATTCTTGAACAGGTTCGTGTAAATATTTTTTATACATCAAATATATTACGAATGTAGCACCAAGCTGAGCTGCCATCGTCAAGAGATTTGGCATTAACTTTTGTGCAATATCGATAGTCATAGAACCCTCCTAATATCTTACTTAAATACAAAGATTAACAAGAATGAAATTAACATACCATAAATAGCAGCTGTTTCAGCAATACCAGCACCAAGAATTAACATAGCGCGGATTTTACTTTCTGCTTCTGGATTTTTACCTACAGCTTCAACAGCTTTAGCCGCTGCGTAACCTTGTCCAATTGTTGAGAAAATCCCTGTCATAACCGCTAAAGCAGCAGCAATCGCTACTAACCCTCTACCAACACTAACTGTATCCATTTTAAATCCTCCTTATTCTGAATACTCGACAGCAATTAAAATTGATGTCAATGAAATAAATATAAATGCCTGCAAAAATGCAGAAAACAAATCAAAATACAAATGCAATACTGGGGCTACAATTACACCCATAAAGTTGAATCCACCAATTACTGGAACAAAACTACTTACCCATGCTGTAAACGTATAGAGTAATGTCATAATGACCGTTCCCGATAATACGTTCCCAAATAAACGTAATGACAAACTAATGAGCGGTGCAACTGTACCGAAAAAGTTTGGAATTACAAACGGGAAGAACGGTTCAAAGAAACCTTTGATGTATCCTTTAACACCATTCGCGTCAATCTTTGCAATTTGGATGAGAACAAACGTTATAATCGCAAGAACGAGTGTAACACTATAGTTACTTGTCGGTGCTTCTAATCCCGTTAAACCCATCATATTTGCTAAGAGAATGTAAATAAATACACTCCCAATGTACGCCGCCATGCGCTTCCCATGTTTTTCACCCATGTTCTGCACAGTAAACGTAGTTATGGTTTGAACATAAAGTACTGCTTTAAGTACCAATCCTTTCGGACGCTCCTCAAGCGTTAAATCTTTAAGCTTTGTACCAATAACATAAATCAAGGCGGAGACAGCAATCGTTAAGATCAAGACTGAATAGAGCTCACTCTGTACCATGCTTATTCTCCTTTGTAAATAATCCCGACATAAATAATATGAGTCGATCGATCAAATACGATGCCGCTAATGCATACGGGTTAATTGCATTAGGAAACATAAATGCAAGTAATAATGGTAACCATAAGATTACAAATACAAATATGATATACCGGATATATTTCCCTACAGTAAATTGATCCTCATCGAGCATAACCGCATAAAATTTTTCTCTGAAAAATCCCAACGTTAAGAGGCATGCCCAGCCAATGAGCCAACCAAGAGTCATTCGCCAATCAAAGAACATTAGAATCATTGCCACAATCGCAATAACACCAACTTGAATTTTCTTTGCCATAAGCACCTCCATAATCTCAAAAAAACCCCGTTTTGTTCGCATCCACTTTCTGTAAGAAAAGTTAGACATTCATAACGGGTTATCGACTCCTTCATTCAACACTGTGAATACGGGTAAATCGTAACACATTGAAGGTTTTTTTTCAATGAATAATACACCAGGGTATGTACGACATTTACGAAAGAAAACGCTTCAATTTGCCCCTATATAATAGGATAGGAAAACGACCTTTTCACCAACAAAATTTAACACAAACTTAACAAATCCTTGTTGTTCTTTTATTGTTTTTCAATCATTCTTTCGTCAAACCACAAAAAAAGCCTCCACCTTTACGTAGATGAAGACCATTTTTTCTTATGAATTTGATTGTGACATGGGAATCATTGAAAGTTGAACACGTTGTTTGGCAGCATCCACATCCACAACCCAAACTTTCACAACATCACCAACTGCAACGACATCCGTCGGATGTTTCACAAATTGATTGCTTAGTTTGGAAATATGTACGAGTCCATCTTGCTTTACGCCAATGTCCACAAACGCTCCAAAATCGACAACATTTCGAACAGTACCATTTAGTTCCATCCCTGATTTCAGATCCTCCATCGTTAAAACATCTGAACGTAAAAGTGGACCACTCATCGCATCACGCATATCACGACCAGGGGCGATTAATGCTTTAAGGATGTCGTTAAGTGTCTCTTTTCCTAAATCGTATTTCTCCGATAATGCATTGATTGATAAGGACTCCAAATGTTTTCGTGTCGCTTCTGTACCAAGATCCTTCAGTGCAATGCCTTCATCGCTTAGAAGTTGTTTGGTGATGACATAGGTTTCAGGGTGAATTCCTGTGTTATCTAAAATATTTTTTCCCTTAGGAATGCGAAGGAATCCAATGGCTTGTTCAAATGATTTCGGCCCTAATCGAGGTACCTTTTTGATTTGTGTCCGCGAATCGAAGGAACCATTCTCTTCACGATACGTCACGATGTTTTGCGCAGTTGTTTTAGTGAGTCCTGCAACATGTTCCAATAATTGTGGACTCGCAGTATTGACATCAACACCGACTTGGTTAACAGCCGTTTCAACCACAAAATCCAGCTGATTTGATAAGTTTTTCTGACTTACATCATGTTGATATTGTCCAACTCCGACAGATTTTGGATCGATTTTAACCAACTCCGCTAAGGGGTCTTGTATTCGGCGTGCAATACTTACCGCCGAACGTTGTTCAACCTGTAAATCCGGAAATTCTTTGCGTGCAATATCACTTGCTGAATACACCGATGCACCCGCTTCGTTCACGATGAGGTAGAAGGTCTTTGTCGTTACTTTTTTAAGGTTTTCAGCTACGAACACTTCCGATTCTCGACTTGCTGTACCATTTCCAATCGCCACCATATCAACATGATATTTCTCAATTAAATCGATAAAAAGCTGAGCCGCTTCACGTTGCTTATGAGCAGGTGCGGGATTGTGTGGATAAATGACATCAATCGCTAAGACTTTCCCCGTTTCATCTACAATAGCGAGCTTGCATCCGGTACGATATGCAGGATCAAATCCCATGACAGTACGACCTTTTAACGGTGCTTGCAGCAGTAGATTTCGTAAGTTTTCTCCAAAAATAGATATGGCTTGTTTATCCGCTTCCTCCGTCAACATATTCCGAACTTCGCGCTCAATCGCTGGTTTAATAAATCGTTTATAACTGTCCTCATAAGCCGCTCTGACCCTGTGAACCGTTGGAGAATCCGTCTTGTTTCCAATGATTTGATGATCCAAATAACGCATTATTTTTGTTTCGTCGACAACGATATCGACCTTTATAACACCCTCTTTTTCAGCTCGATTAACTGCTAAAACCCGATGCGATGCAGCATTTTTAACGGGTTGGGTAAATGCGTAATACATCTCATAAACATGACGTTCGTCTTTGGTATCATCCTTTAGGACTGTCGATAAAAAACCTGTATTTATTGTATAATCTCGAATCCACTCTCTAAATGCTGGCTCATCCCCGACGCGTTCCGCAATAATTTCATGAACCCCTTGGTAAACATCTTCCAACGTAATTAAGTCAAATTCAGCATTTAAATAGGACGTTCCTTGAGCTTCATCATTAAAATCACGTGGACAGGAGAAAACATCATCCGCGAGTGGTTCCAGACCTTTTTCCTTCGCAATCGTTGCTTTTGTACGGCGTTTTTGCTTATAAGGACGATACAAATCTTCAACCTTTTGAAGTACGGTTGCGTTCCCAATCTCCAGCGCCAAAGAATCCGTTAACTTTCCTTGCTCATCAATAAGACGGAGCACTTCTTCTTTACGCGTTTCTAACGTTTCAAGATAGTGATGACGTTCTTCAATTTCTCGAATTTGGACTTCATCCAACGTCCCCGTAACCTCTTTACGATAACGAGCAATAAAGGGCACGGTATTTCCGTCTTCCAATAATTTTAAAACCGCATCAATTTGATGCGGACTGTACGCTTTAAGTTCTTGCTTGAGTAAATCAACTATATTTTTTTCCATTAAATTTCCTCACTTCTTCTCTTATTTTAACACACCTTTAAATAAATAAAAAAGCGTGCATCACGCTTTTGAAAATTCAGCTAATAAGCCTTCATATACGACCTCAAATGCCTCGACCTTTGTGAAATCATAAGGATGAACAAGATAAGCAGGTGTTTCCCAGAAAACAAGATTCGCTTGTTCCATAACCTCTGCAACAAACTCGGAGCAATAATATCCGTTCTCACGGGCTATGCGTCGATTAAACGCCGCACCAACAAGCCCCACAAAATTATAATGGTAATCATCCATATTTTCGACAAACACGCCGACATTCGCCTTTAATTGTGCATACGTCTCCAATTCAACATCCAGCTTTAAGACCAAACAACGGGTATTCTTAAAACGCTTAAACGTTCCTTCATAGAAACTTTCCTTCACAAAGCCGCCCCAAAACGGATTGTGCGGTTGTTTACGTCCAAAACTGTATAGTGTATGTAACGACGCATCAAAGGATATTGAGACATGATTATAAGGTGCTCCCGTAACCATTTTAATAACGCGCGTTAAAAGACTCCCCGTATCACTTAATACGATATAAACTTCTTTATGTTCCACAACTCACCTCAAATATTAATGAAGATATTATAGCACAACTTCTAACGCAATCCAGTCACCTTACCATCGATATAATCCATATCGACTGCATTCGGGTGTTTCGGCAACCCTGGCATTGTTAGAATATTCCCTAATAAAACGACGACAAATCCAGCCCCAGCAGCAAGGCGAACATCGCGTACATGTACCGAAAAATTTGCGGGTGCATTGAGTTTTTTTGGATCATCGCTAAATGATGTTTGTGTCTTCGCAATGCAAACTGGAAGACCATCAGGGTATTGTGATTCGATATCCTTAAGCTTCTCAAGGGCACTCTCAGAATATGAAACTGAATCAGCTCGATAGATTCTATGCGCTATCGTTTCAATCTCTTGTCTTAGATTTTGCGTTAGCGGATATAAAGGCTTGAAATTAGAAGGACGTTGACACATTTCAATAACAGCACGCCCCAATGCTTCACCGCCTTCTCCCCCTCTGGCAAACACGTTGGTTAAGACAACCTCACAGCCCAGTTCCTGTCCCAAGTGTTTTAAATAATTGATTTCCTCTTGCGTGTCTGTTTCAAATTGATTAATCGCAATCATCACGTTATCTGAAAACTGCTTTAGATTTTCGTAATGTTGAATTAGGTTTTTTGATCCTTCCATTAATGCAGCGATGTTTTCGTCTTCCAATTCCGAAAGGGGAACACCACCATTATATTTAAGTGCTCGAATCGTTGCGACCAAAACCGTCGCATCCGGGACGAGATTGGCACCGCGACATTTTATGTCATAAAACTTTTCTGCACCAAGATCAGCCCCAAAACCGGCTTCTGTGACAACATAGTCGCTTACTTTGAGAGCCATTCGTGTCGCAATAACCGAATTACATCCATGAGCAATATTCGCAAACGGACCACCATGAATCAGCGCTGGTGTATTTTCGGTTGTTTGAACTAAATTGGGTTTGATTGCATCTTTTAGAAGCAAGGCCATGGCCCCCACCGCATCAAAATCTTGTGCTGTCAGCATCTCACCTTCAAATGTATACCCTACTACAATACGACTTAAGCGTTGCTTCAAGTCATCCATATCTTCCGCAAGACACAAGATAGCCATAATTTCCGATGCGACCGTAATATCAAATGACGTCGCATGTGAGACACGCTTACCAACAATTTCCAGTTCCCGAAGCGAGCGATCATTCATATCCATCACCCGATGCCATACAAGTCGCTCAGGATCAATACCCATTTCATTCCCATGATAGATATGGTTATCGATTAATGCTGCAAGAAGATTGTGTGCCGAGGTAATCGCATGAAAATCTCCCGTAAAATGAAGATTGATATCATCCATCGGTACAACTTGAGCATAACCCCCTCCGGTAGCACCACCCTTCATACCAAAACACGGACCCAAAGAAGGTTCACGGAGGGCACTGACAGCAGATACACCCAAACGGTTCAAAGCCATCGAGAGACCGATATTTACCGTCGTCTTCCCCTCGCCTGCCGGCGTCGGATTAATCGCAGTTACAAGAATCAACTTTCCCTGTTCAGGTCGTTTCATAATTTCCAATGAAAGTTTGGCCTTGCTGTTACCATAAGGTTCAATAAGATTGGCAGAAATTCCCAATTTATCCGCAATCGATTGCACCGGTAATATTTTTGTTGCTTCAGAGATCTCTACATCTGTTTTCATAACATTCCTCCTAAAATTTAAGAAAGCATAGGATGCCTATGCTTTCGTTAATCGAGTTTTATAAGGTTTCATATAGTCCAAAACCTTTTTAATGACAAAAATCTTAATGGGAAGCATAACTAAAGAT
This sequence comes from Erysipelothrix sp. strain 2 (EsS2-6-Brazil), assembly GCF_016617625.1. NCBI lineage: Bacteria > Bacillati > Bacillota > Erysipelotrichia > Erysipelotrichales > Erysipelotrichaceae > Erysipelothrix > Erysipelothrix sp. strain 2 (EsS2-6-Brazil). The sequence continues at coordinate 59,098 of NZ_SBAR01000007.1, read as the reverse complement.
TTCGTTACGCGAACGGGTATCATCGCAAGATAACTCTTTCCAAGTACCAAACTTAACCAATACGTATTTAATAACAAATTGATGGCAATCGTATTAAAAAGCGCAATCCCGACAATAACGGATAAGCGGCAATCTGCATCCTTCAACAATCCATACATCGCGCCAATAATAAATGCTGATAAGGTAAAACCGGGAAAATAAGCACCCCCTTGTGGGAAGAGCACTGCTCCCAATACATCTGCAAGTGCAGCTGCAACGCCACCAAATAACCAACCATATAAATACCCTGCAATTGCCATTGGTACATAGGTAAAACTAATCTTAACGATGGGTGTTGGTATTGCTAAAAACCGTGAAACAACGATTTGAAGCACCACAAACATCGCAAGATGTGTAAGCTTTCGTGTATTCATCATAAATTCCTCTTTTCTTTGTCAAGCAAAAAGAAAAGCTCTCGCAACGGACGCAATAACACATCGCGCTTTCGCTTCGTCATACAGCAACTTCCCATCCGTATGCACTTAACGCGTGTCATTTACTTTGCTTGATAAATTAAGAATACCAAGACTGCCCTAAGAAATCAACTTATGTTACTATATACTCAAATGAGGTGTAAAATGAAAAAAACGAACGCAATGCGCATTCTTGATCAAAAGAAAATTGACTATACCATGCGCGAATATCAAAGTGATGGCATTAATATTGATGGCATCTCGGTTGCCAAACAAATTCAAGAATCAGCCGAAAAGGTTTTTAAAACCATCGTCTTGCATAATGGAAATCAATATTTTGTTGCTCTAATCCCTGTTGCCGACCATATCGATCTCAAAGCATGTGCAAAAGGGTTAGGGGTCAAAAAACTTGAATTGCTACATGTGAAGGAATTATTCGACTTAACCGGGTATGTTCGAGGCGGTTGCTCGCCGATCGGTATGAAAAAACAATTCCCTACAATTATTGATGAAACGTGTTTGCTCTTTGAGACTATAATCTTTTCCGGTGGACGCATTGGAACGCAAATTGAGATGAAACCTGAAGCACTCATTAAACTGATTAATGCAAAAACCGGTGCAATCACTGCTATCGAAAATTTATAAATAAACAGAATCCGCTTAAGCTGTTAATTCAGGCCATCCAAAAAGGTAACACATCATCCGTGTTACCTTTTTTTGCGTTTAATTAATAATATCATCTAATTGGATAAATCCTGTTCAACATAAACGGTCCGAGTTGGAAACGGTAGTGTAATATCATGGGCTTCAAGTGCATAAATAATTACACGACGAAGATCACGTTCAACTGCCCAGTTTTTTCCTACATACGTTTTACATGTAATACGAATATTTAACGAACTTTCTTCATATGCTGTAACGCCTTGAACAATCGGTGTTTGCATAATCGATCCTGGATTTTGATAGTGTTTTACTGTATTATTTAAAATTTCTAAAATCGTATCCAGATCTTTGTCATAAGGAACCGGTACATCAACAACCGCAAACATAAATTCCTTCGACATATTCGTAACCATCTTAATTTCACCATTAGGTATGATATAAACTTTACCATCCGTCCCATTACGCAATCGCGTCGTCCGCAATGTGATGTCCTCGACTGTGCCTGTCACATTCGATAAGGACACAACATCACCGACATTAAATTGATTCTCCGATAAAATAAAGAATCCATTAATAACATCCTTCACAAGTTGTTGTGCACCAAATCCTACCGCAACACTCCCTATACTTGTGACTGCAAGAATGGGCTTCGTATCCAATCCGATTGTTTCTAAAATAATGATAAACGCAATAAAATACACAACATACACAAGTGTTCTCGAAATAATTGGGTAAACCGTACGTTGTTGTTTGCCAAGCGGAACTTTATTTTCAATTTTAACAAGACTCTTACGAATGATACGAACCACTACGAACACAATAAAAAGCGTTACAGCGATGCTTACCAAACGTAAGACAAATGGTTTTTCAAAAAAAAGAATCAATTTTTCCATAAACGTCAACTCCCTTTAAATATATTAACAAGGTTCTACACGCATTACAATTCAAAACAAAAAGAAACACCGTGGTGCTTCTTAGTCTTGTAAGTGTTCTGAATTGTCCTCAACCTCTGTAATGGCATCTTCCTTTACTGGGTGTTTGTTTTCAATATGATCATGAATAAACTTTTCTTCTCGTTCATCGATTTTTTCATTTGTTTTTTCCAGAATGGATATCAGTCGATGCTTCCCTTGAACAGGTAATGAATCATCACGAACAACATAGTTTATGCAATATCCAAAAAAGACAACCCAAGCGATAATCCACCCTGAAATTAAGAGAATCATTATCGATGCGAGTGGACCATAAATGGTTTGGTAATTCGAATATTGATTAATGTACACAAAGAAAAGGCGGCCTAATAGAATCAAGATGATTGAAGTAATTGCGGATCCCCAAATAACATCGCGAAATCGCGTGTATTTAAATGACAACAATCGGTAGAAAAAAACGAAGAAAAATGTAATGACTATTGGACTCGTAAATTTATTGATAAATGGAACATATCCAATTAAGATTCCAAAAGCCATGATTCCTAAAACAATCATGATAAAGTAAATACACGCTAAAATTCTTAAAAAGAAATGATTAATATTGACCCCATCCTGTTCACTACTTAACAGTAGGAACGAATAAATACTTTTTGAAGCAACCCAAATCGATACCCCAAGCAATGAGATGATCAACCATAAATTCGACAAATCCGATGTTTGAATGTAATCCACAAATGGCAGAATTAAGTCCGCTGGGACATAACGTTGTAAAAGTTGAATAATCTGTGATACATCGTATACATACGTCCCCACAAACACCACTGATATAATGATAAACGGTGCAATACCAACGATAATTGAATATGCCAAAGCATATGTAAAGAGTGTCCCTTCATTTGAGGACATCATCTCCATAACAGTTTGGATTTTTTTTATTATTTTTTTCATGCACCACTTCTCCTTATATCAATGTAACAAAAAGACTGGAATAATTCCAGTCTAAATGATTTTTTCGAAAAATGCGTTTACTTTAGATGGGTTTGTATCGAGCAATACCTCATCGCCACCGATTAAGGCAGGCGTTGCCATAATCCCATGGTCCAACGCGATTGATTTAAAACGTTCTGGGTTTTCCTCTCGCTTTACCACTTCGATATGTTCGGCATATTTATTACGAAGTCCCAACTCGAGGTAGTTCTTTAACGCCATACATTTTGGACAGTTGTCCTGAGTTAACATCATAACTTTTGTCATTATCGTGTAATCCTTTCTTTATCAAAGAAGAAGTCATCATCATGTAATGATTCAGATTTCATTTTTTGATAACCATTTCCCTTCATCGAGAAGTTATCCATTGTTTTTGTTTCAGTGTTTAATCCATTAAGTACAACAGGGTTTACTTCTTCATATTCGTAATATGCATCAAACCCAAGATTCATCATGGCTTTGTTCGCATTGTAACGAACAAAGATCTTAACATCGTGCGATAATTCTACGGGATCATAAATTGTTTCAATGAGTTCAACTTCTTCCTCATAGATTGCATCGAGATAGGTTGTAAGCCATTCATAGAGCGACGCTTGTGTCTCAGCATCGAACTTGCGATAAAGTTCCATCGCCAAGTTTCCAATATAAAGCCCATGGATACTTTCATCACGCAAGATAAGATTAATGATTTCTCCAGCTTGCATTAATTTCCCTTGACCATAAAAATAGAGGGGATAGTAGAAACCACTATAGAAGAGGCACGATTCCAAGAACACGCTTGCAACCATGGCTTTCCACTGTGCAACATCAAATTCAAAGTCATCCACTGGATCCCCTAAATCTGCATATTGCTTGCGATAGGTAAGGCGATCTAAGTTTTCATAGTAACCAACAATTAAAGCAAGAATATTTTGCATATTCTTATTTTGTTCGCCCCATCGATAAAGGTCATCAATTTCTTCGTTTTTCATATATGTCATAAAAATATTTGAATAACTTTTCGCATGCACAGCATTTTCCATAGCTGCCATAAAGTTCAACACCGACTTACGCTGATGATATTTATGATCAATCGATCGCGAAACAACAGGCATTCCTATATCACCTTGATATGTATCGAGGAACGTAAGTACGAGTAAGTTTCGTCCATAGGCCAGTTTCACATCTTCAGGTAAACTCGCCCATAAATTTAAATCAGGCTGAAGACTAATGTCTTCCGGTCTCCAAAACTGACTTAAATTTTGTTCGTAAAACGTCTGCGTAAAATTATCTTCATGTTCATTCCAATTCGCGCCATCGTATTCGCGATCCGCCTTAATCTCATTAATTTGCTTTAACATCATCGTTTTCCTCCTCCTTAAACCGCACAACTTTCACATTCATCAATTCTCAATTTTTGTGTTCGTGTATAGTACAACGTCTTAATTCCTTGGTAATGTGCATAGAGGTAATAGCGTTGTAGACTACGTGTTGTCTCATCCGAAGTAATGCATAACTCAAATGAAATTCCTTGATCAACATGCTTTTGAGCCGTAGCAATCACGTCGATAATCTTATACTTATCCATTTGATATGCTGATTCGTACATAAACCCTGCAACATCCGCAGCAGGCATTGGGAAGTATGTTTTTGAATTTCCATACGTACGTTCTTCGACAATTTGTTTAATTGGCGTTAAGGAAGGTGTAGCACTCATAACATATGCAATCGAACCATTCGGTGCAACCGCTAATCGATTTGAGTTGTAGAGTCCATGGGTCATTACATCTTCTTTTAATTGAGCCCAGTCTTCATCCGTTGGTATTTCAATATCCGACAACAAGCCTCGAACCACGTCAGTCTTTGGTAATACTTGACCCCGATCGTTGAAATAACTGCCGTCCGCATACGAACTTCGCTCAAAACCATAGAATTTCTCGCCGGTTTCTTTCGCTTTCTCCATTGAATGCACAAGACTATAATAGTTAATTAAACTAAAGAACACATCAATTAAGTCAATATCTTCTTCACTACCGTAACCAATGTAATTTTCCGCAATATAACCATGATGTCCCATAATACCAAAACCAACACTTCGCATAATGCGGTTTGCACGCGCTACAGCGGGAACATGCGCAATATTTGTTTTTTCGGAAACAGAGTTCATAATTTCCATTGCAGCAAATACGGTCTCTTTAATGGAGTTATTTTTGATCATATTTCCCATATGACCGCTCGCAAGGTTACAAGAAATATCGAGACCGATTTCATCTTCATCACGGCGATGATAATCACCATAGTGAGATACAATCGACGGCTGTAAAATTTCTGTACATAAATTCGAGAACTTGATTGGATCAGCAAGTGGATTTTCTTTGTTTACGTTGTCCGCATACATAATGTATGGATAACCTGACTCCCCTTGTAATTGCGCAATCATATCAAATAACTTACGTGGATTGATTTTGCGTTTGCGCACTTTAGGATTTTCAACCAACTTGTCGTACCATTCATCCATCTTAATGGCGACATCTGAGAATGGAATCCCGTATTCTTTATAGACCGTGTGTGGATAGAAGACATACATGTCTTTATCTTCACGCGCTAATTCAATCATTTTATCGGGCATCACAACCCCCATTGAGAGCGTTTTAACACGAACATCATCATCGGCATTGAGTTTTTTTGTTTGCAAGAAATCTTCAATATCAGCATGGAATACATTTAAGTAAACAGCTCCTGCACCTTGACGTTGTCCCATTTGGTCGGCGTATCGGAATGCATTATCTAAAAGTTTTGCTACCCCAACAACACCTTTCGCAACGTTTGGAATGTCTTTAATTGATTCGCCTTTTGCACGTAAATTGGTCAAGTTAATGGAAACGCCACCACCCAATTTTGAAAGTTGCATCGCAAATTCTTGAACTCGTGCAATATCGTTTAACGAGTCATCCACTTCCAATAAGAAACACGATACAAATTCACCGCGTTTTTTCTTACCGGTATTGAGAAGTGTTGGTGTTGCCGGTGTAAAATCTTGCGCAATTAACGACGTAATCAGTCTTTTAGCAAGTTCAAAGTCGCCATCCGCATGATAAAGTGCAATTACCGAAAGACGGTCTTCATAACGTTCTAAGAACACACGTTCCGCGTCAATGGATTTAAGTGCGTAATCATTATAAAACTTAAACGCTCCCATATATGTCGGGAAACGGAATTTGGCATCATATGCAATATCATAGACCGCTTGAATTTGATCAAACGTATACTTTTCTAAAAATTCTGTTTCGTAATAATCATTCGTTGTAAGATATTCCAATTTTTCTTCAAGTGAGTGAAAAAACTGAGTTTTCTTATTGATTTCATTTAAAAAGTAAGAGCGGACTGCCTCTTTATCTTTATTTAAATCCTTAATATTTCCATCGCCATCAACGATTTGATTATTTAGAATTACCCATTCTGGAATTTGATTTGATTTATTTTGTACTGTCATTTATTTTGTCCTCCCCTTATATGATTCAAGCCATTGTTGAACAATCTCCACATCTTTTGTGAATCCTGATCCTTCAAACTTTAAAACAAGTTCAATATTGTATTCATCATGAATTTTATCGCCTGCTGCACCGAAGTTTGTGCCCCAATTGCGATTGCCACCAACCGCAACGCCAACGACCTTTGCAGCTTCGTGTTCCAAAAATGCTTTGGTCTCTTCCGTTACCTTACCGAAATCCCATGACCGCGTTACCAAAAAAATGTCTTCATCCATCGGTTCATACTCTAAGATATCAATACATGGTACGCCAAGTTTTTCCGCAAATCGTTGACATTGCCCCGTTAAACTGTCAAAAACCACAATCACATCGTCACATCCTTTCGAACTAATTTCATTTAAACATAACCCTCCCCGAAATTCTTGAGTATTGCATGAAATTCCCGCGAAATTGAAGAATGTAAACTTGAAAGATAAATTAATTAACGTTTATCATTGTTAGTAACTTTGTTTTTCATTTCTCATTCTTTTTTGTGAGTTTTTATATTTTACATATTGACACACAAAACAAGCATTAAAACTCGGTTTTGAAACCGCTTTAAATTTATGCACGAACATTCGTGCAAAAGTCCCTATGGAACTAAAAACCAGAGATATGTATGATAAAGGCGAGCAAAGGAAAGAGAGGTGACTCAATGAATACATTAATGGATTGTATTATTGAAATCCCAGAAAAATTAAATCATTTACGTGATCAACGTGATGTGATTGCAACCGCAATAAACCAAGCGACACATGGAGATACTGTACGCAAAGTTGTGGTTGTGGGTTCGGGTTCATCTTACAATACGGCATTTACCACAAAAACATTTGCGGAATCTACATGCCACATTGAAGTTGAATTAATGTACCCCAGTATTTTTGTTGAACACTATAACCGAGCACTTTGTGATCAACATGCACTCTATATCTTCATTTCACAAGGAGGCCAAACAAAACTTGTGTACGAAGCGATTGAATGCGCCAATCAATTAGGACTGAAAACAGTTTCGATTACCGAGTCGCTTGAAACACCGATTGCGAAAAAGGCACAGACCGCACTTGAAATGGGCAGTGGAAAAGAACAATTTATTTTTCGAACACTTGGGTTTTCGACGACATGTACCGTTCTTTATCTTATTTACCTATCTCTTGGCGTTATAAACAATCAGATTGACCCCACACAATCTGAAGCAATTATCAAAGACTTAGACGTGATGATTCAGGAACTCCCCCACATTCGTGAAGCATCCAATGCCTTTTATCACAACAATAAGTTATATTTTTCAAAGACAGATGCTTATATCTTTTCCGGACCGGGCGCCTTATGGCCCATTGCTCAAGAAGCAGATATTAAGTTTATGGAAATGCTACCCAGTCTTACCAATAGTTTCGAACTTGAAGAATTAATTCATGGTCCACAAAATATGTTTACCCATGACCAAGGGTTCTTCTTACTTGCGTATCACGAAAATGATTTGCGTAAAAGCAGGAAGATTCAGAAATTTATAACACAGGAAGTGCATGCCCGCTGTATAATTGTCTCAAATACGGACAAAGACGATTTCAATATCAACACGAAATCAACGTATTTCTATCCACTTGCTTATATGACATTCTTCCAAGTGCTTGCATACCACATTGCTACAGATCGTGGTCGCGACCTTTCGAAGACAATGTATCCCCAACTTACGGAATACATCAATAAAAGTCTTGAGACGAAACGTTCTTAATGAAGGTACCTTCGAACTACATTAAATTGTCTAAAGCATTGGACCCTATGATTTACCGCACTGTGCGATGTTGGTTTTATTCGAATATCGATAACGGATAACTTCAATCCGACACTTACATCACTAACCGGTACTATATAAAGAAGGAGTATATTATGATACAAAAAATTAGAATCGATGACCGCTTGTTACACGGTCAAGTCGCTTACAGTTGGAAATCTGCACTCAATTATGAAGCAATCGTAATTGCAAGTGATGATGCAGCATCGGACCCAATTCGTAAACAAGCACTTAAACTTGCCAAACCTGACGGGGTTAAACTCGCAATTCGTTCTCTTGATGAAGCCATCGCCCTTTTAAATAATGAAAAATTAAAAGGTCTTAAGGTATTTGTTGTGACTGCATCCCCACATGATGCACTCAAACTCTACCAAGGCATTCAAGAAACACCTGTATGTACACTGGGTGGTGTTCAAATGAAAGAAGGTCGCAAAGCCTTCGCACCAGCTGTATACTTCACACCCGAAGAACTCCACGCCATGGACGACCTCATTGGTTTAGGAATCTCTGTCGAAGTAAAACAAGTACCCGATGACAAAGGTAAAGACTTTTCAGATTTACGTCAAAAATATTTAACACAGTAATCTACTAAAAATATATAAGGAGGAAATATCTATGCAAGAAGCGTTACTTGTTGGTCTTGTAGTCGCCTTGGTATGGTTCGTAGAAAAGATGCTCGGAACCCCAATGGCCAATCGACCACTTATTATCTCACCCCTTGTTGGACTCGTACTTGGCGATCTTCAATCAGGAATAATTATTGGTGCCAGTCTTGAGCTTGTCTTTATGGGTGCCATTCAAGTTGGTGCTGCAGTACCACCGGATGTGTTAATTGGTTCTGCACTGGGAACAGCGTTCGCAATCTTATCCGGTCAAGGATCTGAAATTGCGCTTGCGCTTGCTTTACCGATTGCAATCCTTGCACAATCATTAAAAGTTATTATCTTTATTGTTCGATCATGGTTTATGGACTTTGCCATGAAACTCGCAGAAGATGCGAACATTAAAGGAATGTTTGCCCTCAATATTGGAGGTCTCTTACTTCACTGCCTCATGTACTTTACAGTAGCCTTTATTGCTGTACTCTTCGGTGCAAGTGCTGTAGAAGGATTTGTACAAGCCATTCCCGCAAATCTAATGAATGGTCTTGAAGTTGCTGGAAAACTGCTCCCTGCAGTAGGGTTCGCATTGTTACTCCAACCGATGATGAATGGAAAAAACATTCTCTACTTCATTCTTGGATTTATTCTTATTGCCTACCTTGAATTACCAATCTTAGCAGTAACCTTATTCGGTGTTATTCTTGCCTTCATTATTGTCTTTGAAGTCGGACAAGCACCTGCAGCCATAGAACATGATGAATTGGAGGACTTATTCGATGAATAAAATAGAAACAACAAAAGAAGATAAAAAGTTATTTCGAGAAATCTTCTGGTACTCATTCTTACTCGAAAATTCCTATAACTATGAACGCCAACAAGGACTCGGATTTGCGGTAGGGATGTGGCCAGCCATTAAACGCTTTTACCACACCAAAGAAGATCGTGCCGATGCACTTGTACGTCATATGCAAATCTTTAACACAACCCCTCATGTTGTTTCCGCCATCACAGGTGTTGCGACGGCACTTGAAAAAGAAGCAAGTCAAAATCCCGATTTTGATAAGAATACAATTAATAGCATCAAGATTTCATTGATGGGTCCATTTGCTGGGATTGGTGATTCCTTTTTCTGGGGAACCATCCGTATTATTGCAACCGCAATTGCGTTACCTTTATCACAACAAGGAAACATCCTCGGTCCGATTTTATTCCTAATTGCATTCAATGTTCCACACATGATTGTGCGTTACCTTGGTGGTGTCTTTGGATATAAATTCGGAACAAACCTTATGGATAGTGCATCCGAATCCGGTATTTTCGCAAAGATTACCAAAGCAGCAACCATTGTCGGATTAATGGTTATTGGAGGCATGAGTGCTCAAATGGTTAAACTTAAAACCATTGTGGCATTTTCATTTAATGAAACAGAGTTTTTACTCCAACAATACATTGATCAAATCTTCCCACTGCTTTTACCACTTCTTTATACACTTTTAATGTTCCATTTATTAAAGAACAAGAAAAAGAGTTCGATGTTCTTACTGCTTGTTACCATTGCATTTGGTATCATTGGTTCGTATATTGGATTACTCTAATTGCACAAGACAGGATGTTGCGTTATCGTTAAGATACGCAACATCTTTTTTTTAAAAGGAGGACTTATGGAATTCACAAATCGGCAACTTATCATCATGCATCATCTTGCACAAGGGCAAACCGTTACAGCCCATGAACTTGCACTTTCAAGTAATGTATCCATTCGAACAATCAAGAAAGAGATCCAAATACTTCGTGAAGTGTTGAAGTCATATCAGATTGAGGTTTGTTCCATTCCAGGCCATGGATATCGTCTAAATCCTCTAAATGAACACCAAGAAGAAAAAATTTTCGAGAACATTGGCTCGATTAGCTTGATTCGACGCATGAATAGTTTTTCGCGAAATAACTCCGAACGTGTTTCTTATCTAATTCGAACGCTCTTAAACGCCAACGATTACCTAAAGATTGAAGACCTCGCAGAACGGATGTTTGTCAGTCGTACCACCATTCACAACGACCTTAAAGATGTTCGACTGCAACTTCGCCGATTTCATCTTGAACTAAAATCTCGACCTGCATATGGACTGAAACTCATTGGGTCGGAATTCAACCTGCGGCTTGCCTTTGCGGAATACTTTTTCCATAATACCTTAAGTCTTGTGGAATCGAAGGAAAAAGAAGCATTCATCCTCAACAATGACATGCTTCATAAAACGGAAGCGATTGTAAAGGAATGTTGTTTTAATGCGAATATCCTTCTTTCTGATTTTTCACTCCAAAATATTGCAGTACATATTTTAATCCTTTTTAAACGTCGTCGTGAAGGTCACACCGTTGAAATTCATAAAACAACTGATTCACCACTACTCCCCCTTGCTCAAACGATGGCCAATGCGATTAGTACGCTTTTAAATGAAGACCCCTTAGAAAAATCAGAACTTCTCTACCTGGCAATCCACCTTGACAGCAAACAAATCATTGCGCACTCAGGAAAAACAAAACTGCAAGACGAGGCACTCATCTACGATATTTTCACTGAAATCGATAACAACTTCGCGATTAACTATTTCGATAATCACGAACTTTTTCGTTATCTGTTATTACACATTCCCCAGATGATTAAACGGATTGAAAACGGATTGACCATTCGAAATCCGCTAATCCATCGAAACCTTCGTGAATTTCTCTTTGCCGCCAAGGTAACCATCTCTGCCGTTTCGGTCATCGAATCCAATTATCCCGACATTTCCATAAATCTTGATGAATTTGGCTATTTATTACTTTATTTCCAAGGTGGACTCATGACCCGCCGCCACCAACAAACCCTCAACATTGGATTTATTGGTGGAAATGGACGGTCTGAAACCATTGTTTATGGTCAAACTTTGCGCGAACATTTTAATGATGATCATATTACTGTCAGCGTTTATGGATCCTTACAAGAAATTACACAACCTCTGGACATCGGCGTATCCATGGCCAAAATGACCATCCCACAAGCCCGTGAAGTCGTCGCAATCGAGGATGGGAACTACCTTACCCATATCGAACAAAAAATCAAACAATTCGATCTTGCTGAAGCCGATTTAGACCACTATCTTAAACCTCAATATGTAATTTATAACCTCCCTGGCAACAACAAAGAACAAGTCCTTCACAACTTAACTGAGAAAATGAATACCATGAACCTCCTCAAACCCCACTATGATTCAAACCCCTTCGCAACACATGAAATCGGACACAATCTTGTACATTTACAAGATCTCAAGAAACATGTTGATCGGGCTTTATGTTTTGTAGCGGTATTGGAAAAACCGATTATCTGGGATAAAAGTGAAGTTCACGTTCTTTTTCTTATTAAAACAAAACGTGATGGGGATCATGACCTCTTCTACCTATGTGATCGATTCTCAAGATGGTCTATGGACCGTCTTAAAGTCCAACAGCTTATCGAAGGTCAATCCTTTGATGAATTTAAACACGCGTTACTTTCTACCTAGCGCATGACTTGTCCCAAAACCTTACATCATGTATGATGTTTTCATATTTACGACTTAAGGAGTACTCAAAATGATACATAAATTTATTGATAACGGAAGCGATAAAACGCTTGTTTTATTTCATGGTACAGGTGGTGATGAAAACGTATTACTGCCGGTAGCGAAAATGGTTGCCCCCACAATGAATCACCTCTCCATCCGAGGCGACGTCGTTACGTTTGGTAAACGACGCTTTTCTGCTGTACAAAGCGAAACTCAAATTCTTGATGAAGCGGACTTATTGGGCCGAGTTCGTACAATCTTGGATACTGTGAAGTCATTACAAGACACCTACAATCTTGGCGAACTATGGGCATTAGGTTTTTCTAATGGCGCCAATACCATCGCAGCCTTAATCCTAGAACAACCAACCCCTTTTAAAAAGTGTGTCTTACTGAGACCAATGAACTTCACAAGTGATACACAGGAGCTTGATTTAAAGGGCATGGACATTTTAATCCATAGTGGTCGATTTGATGATATAATTCCTTATGAAAGTGCCGTCGCTTTGGAGAAACGTCTCATTAATAATAATGCACGTGTTACACACCGCATTTATGAATTGGACCATCGGATGCGCGCTTACGAAATCGAAGAAATCAAACAATGGTTTGATATGGAGCTAACATTATGAATAACCCTTATGAAATCCTAAATGCATCACAAACATTTGTGATAGCTGGAATTAATAACAAACCCGAATCGTATGCATACCGCATTTATAAATTGTTAGAACAAAAAGGTAAAACGGTTCTTGGTGTAAATCCAAACTATACCGAAATTAATGGCAAGACCGTCTACCCTTCCTTTTCGGAAATCACGGACACCGTTGATGTTGCTGTGATGGTTGTTAATCCTAAAATTGGCATTCACATGCTCGAATCAATTAAAGAGAAAGGCATCAACGTTCTCTGGCTTCAACCCGGCACCGTAAACGACGTTTTACGTGCCAAGGCAAAAGAACTTGATCTCAATGTAATCGAAGCCTGTGTGCTTAAGGAATACGCTATAAACGAGCAATAAACATGAAAAAAACGGAATCTCATCCAAATTGGGTGTGATTCCGTTTTTTTTATTATCTATTTTACAAGCAGTGTTCGTAATTCCGCCATACGTTCACCAAATTTTTCCAGTGTTTTATCAACAGCTGTTGATTCTGTCATATCAACACCTGCTTTTCGTAGGACATTGATAGGATAATCAGAACTTCCCGATTTTAAGAAGTCAAGATAAGGTGTCGCATCGCCACCATTATAAATTGTTTCACTGAATAAAGTTGCCGCACTAAATCCTGTAGCATATTGGTAAACATAATAGTTGTAGTAGAAATGAGGGATCCGTGCCCACTCATAACCAATTTCCTGGGTACTGATCGATTCACCATAATAGAATTGATTCAGTTTGTAGTACGACTCAATGAGATAATCAGCCGTTAAAGCAACGCCCTCCTGGTCTGATTTATGGATAAGGTGTTCAAACTCAGCAAACTGCGTTTGACGGAACACCGTGCCTTTAACCGTGTCTAAATAATGATTCAACAGGTAAGCACGAACCTTAGGATCCTCATATTGATCCAATAAGTAATTCAACAATAAATTTTCATTTGTCGTTGAAGCAACTTCAGCAACAAAAATCGAGTAATCACCATAAATGTAAGGTTGATACTTACGTGTAAAGTAAGAGTGAACACTGTGGCCGAGTTCATGAGCAAGTGTAAAGACATTATCTATATTTTCTTGCCAGTTTAACAGAATATAAGGGGCACTTCCATAAGTACCTGATGAATAAGCACCCGATCGCTTCCCTTTATTCTCAACAACATCAATCCAACGTTCATTAAATGCACGTTTTAATACTGCACAATATTCTTCACCCAGAACACTCAAGGCATCCAAAATTACTTCTTGTGCTTCTTCATACGTAAATTTTAAATCCACTTCATCAACCATTGGGACATAGATATCATACATTTGAATATCATCAATACCCAATGCATCTTCACGAAGTGCAACATAATCATGAAGTAAATCAATATTATTATGAATTCCTTCGAGAAGTGAGTCATAAACTTCTTCGTCAATATTATTTGCAGCAAGTGCAGCTTGACGTGCTGATGCATAATTACGAATCGTTGCATTGAAATTATGAACCTTTACATTTCCTGATAAAGTACTTGCAAGTGTATTCTTTAAATTACCATACGTTGTTTGCATTGCTTTAAAAGCATCTTCACGAACTCGACGATCCGCACTCTCCATTAAGAGTGAATAACGTCCGTGTGATAATTGAATATCATTTCCTGATTCATCTTTAATTGTAGGGAATTGAATATCCGCATTATTTAACATACCAAATGTTTGCGAAGAAACGCCAAAGATTTCGCCTGATGATGCGAGAATACGCTCTTCCTTCTCGCTAAGAATATGAGGTCTTGATTTAAAAAGGCGATCAAACTCGTGATGATATAAAGTGAGTGCCTCATTTGATTCAAGATATTCGCGAATAACCGCCTCATCTGCAGATAAAATTTCTGCTTCATAGAAAGAAAAACTTGATCCAAATTGCGCAAGAAGCGATTGTACGCGTGCATTCATTGCTTGATACTTAGGGTTTGTGGTATCGACATCAAAACTTAGATGTGCATAAACATATAAAAATTCAATACGATAACTTAATTCATCACGAAATTTAAGACCCGCTAATAAACTCTCTGCGCTCTTGGTGAGTGTACCGCGATATGCAGCCACTTCACTTAAGTCGTTTTGAATCGCATCAAACTCTGCATTCCATGCGTCATCATCTTTAAACATAGGTGTTAAATCCCATGTATCTTTTATATCCACTTCACTTCGAAGTGGTAATTCATATTTATCCGACATAAATACACCTCTTATCTATTGCGGTTTTACCCGTTACATCTATTTTACCACAAGACGATTGACTGTGCTAAAAAACACATAAATCTACAAAATAAAAAAACTCACTTCCTAAGAAGTGAGGTTATTGACACTATGGTGACCCGTACGGGATTCGAACCCGTGAATGCATGCGTGAAAGGCATGTGAGTTAACCGTTTCTCCAACGGGCCATATAAATGGCGCTTGTTGCAGGACTCGAACCTGCGACCCACTGGTTAACAGCCAGTTGCTCTACCGACTGAGCTAAACAAGCATCACTTAAGTGCTCATAAAATATACCATACGAAATATGACTTGGCAAGCATTATTTCACAAATAAATCATACTTTTTGAATATATTGATTATATGTGAATTACAGTCACAATAAGACGGTAATGTCCTTATTTCTAAAAAAAAGTTACATCGTTATGATGCAACCTGTAATTTACACTATGGTGACCCGTACGGGATTCGAACCCGTGAATGCATGCGTGAAAGGCATGTGAGTTAACCGTTTCTCCAACGGGCCATATAAAATGGCGCTTGTTGCAGGACTCGAACCTGCGACCCACTGGTTAACAGCCAGTTGCTCTACCGACTGAGCTAAACAAGCATCGCGTAAGTGCTCATAAAATATACCATACCCATCTCGACTTAGCAACCTTTTTTCGTGAAAATAATTGATTATTTTCGCTTTTTAAGAAGGTGTGATTTAGGGTCTTCATTTAGATGTCGTCGCATCTTGAAATTCATTTAAATTAAGGAGATAACAAAGGATCTTCCGTGCCCATACAAATACCTTTGGACAAAGAAAAACCTCATCTTAACGATGAGGTTTGTTATTTACACTATGGTGACCCGTACGGGATTCGAACCCGTGAATGCATGCGTGAAAGGCATGTGAGTTAACCGTTTCTCCAACGGGCCATATAAATGGCGCTTGTTGCAGGACTCGAACCTGCGACCCACTGGTTAACAGCCAGTTGCTCTACCGACTGAGCTAAACAAGCATCGCCAAGTGCTTATAAAATATACCATACTAATATTGCCTTGACAAGCATATTTTAAAAATAGTTTAAGTTTTTTCAATAAATTCAACATGCGTTGGTTTTGGAATCAATATTTGTGACGGTTGACGTCGGGGAAGACAGAAAACCGCAACAAATAAAAGACTCGTTTGCACCGCAAATAAGGGAATATCGAAGATCCCATACATGATGGTCGCGACCAACACCCCTAAAGCTAAGGGGTAGTCTAAGTAATACGCATTTAAGTATATATCACGTAATTTTTCAATTAAAAATGCGACAAGAATCATCGTCCCACAAATTCCAAAACTTAAGAAACTTTCAATAAAAATATTATGTGCATCAATATTATCGAAAAGCAATGCATAGGTAAACATACCCTTACCAAACCACGGTTCTTTCAAAATTTGATGAATTGCTTTATCCCAAATCTCAAGGCGAATGCCGCTGTGCTCAGCAATTTGCATAAATCGTGGAAACAAATCAGGTCTCGATAGAATAAATAAGGTTAAGAGCGCACCTAAAAGAATCATCACCTTAAATTGCGTCCATTTTTTTTGAACCAAAATTACAGTAAGAAGGCCAAACATTAACGCTACGATAATTGATCGTGTACCTGTCAAAAACATTGCATAGAGGTTAATGATAAAAGCTCCTGCATAGAAGGCACCCAATCGGTAGTTTTTAAATGTTATTTGAAATTGAAGTTGATTAAAACAAACCAACAGAACAATTAAAAGGATAAACGCATACAAGTTGGGGTTATCAAATGTAGAGTACGCTCTAAAGTATCCATCCCCATAAAATGGAAGATGCCCCATCTGTATTACACCATCAAACAATCCCATAAACGATTTATACCAGACCGGTCTCCAACGGATAAAGTTAAAGAAGAAGTTAAATAAGGAACACCAAACAATATAATATTGCATCTTCATGTATTCTTTAGGGCTCATTCTTCGATTTAAAACAAATGCATAGGCTACTAAGACGATCAAATATAACGTCCCCATAACCCCTTGCATATTCTTGTTCAACAGCGCCACACCCAAGAGATAGGCCCATAGAACCCAAAACAAACTCGATTTAAATCCTTTATAACGAATCCATTCGTACAATACAAAAATTCCTGCCACAATGACCGCTGGATATAACAAATAATCTGGTAAGAATAACACCATAATCATCAAAAAAATCACGTTTTCTGATAGCAGTGTTCTTACTTTTGTACTGAAGTCTTTTATTATTTTCATC
The DNA here is from genome assembly GCF_016617625.1 of Erysipelothrix sp. strain 2 (EsS2-6-Brazil). Lineage (NCBI taxonomy): Bacteria > Bacillati > Bacillota > Erysipelotrichia > Erysipelotrichales > Erysipelotrichaceae > Erysipelothrix > Erysipelothrix sp. strain 2 (EsS2-6-Brazil). The sequence continues at coordinate 41,403 of NZ_SBAR01000007.1, read as the reverse complement.
ATATATATTTTACCACATTAAAAAGTGACGACTATTACAATAGTGTCACTTTAATCTAAGAAGCCATCCAATAAAGCGAAATCACTATAATTTACTCTTCTTTTTTCTCTTCTTTCGACGGTTCTCCGTTTTCATTTGATTGTTTTTCTTTTGCTTCAGCTTGTTCTGTTTTTAAACGTTCGACAAGTTCTGAATCTTTCGACTCAGAAACAAGCTGAATTTGCTTATCTTCCATATTTCCGTTTTTTACTAATTGGTAATAAATAAAATCACCACGATTATCCTCAGTAACATCGGTAAAGTTGAAAAGATTAATTTCTAAATCATATTGTTTTTTCGAGCCCACTGTTGTGAAGTACTCGGTCACCGGTAAAATTTCAACCACGTGATCATATGCTGATTCAATTAAAGCAGATGCATCTTCTTTCGAAGTATCGGGCTTCATTTTGAGCTGAATACGAAGCGTAGCTGTCTTTAACGAGACGCTCACAGACTCAAACTCCGAACGCTCCTTCAAAGCCGCCTCGACCTTTTTTTGAAGGTCTGACGAGATTTCAGGATCATGATCATTCGCGAATCGTTGTCCGGTTAATGGTTTTCCAGATTCGATTGAAGCCTTAACGATTGTAAAGCCCAACCAAAGAGATGGAATTAGGATTAAAACAAGACAGATAATGATTGCATAATAAGACCAGTCATGTTTTTTTGTTTGTTTTTGTTTTTTAACTTGAACTTCTTTATTTTGCTTTGGATCCATTTTTTTTGTCATTGCGATCCTCCTTATGCATTTAAATATTATATTATTTTCTATTTATTATCAAGCACACGTACAACCAGTTCATTGGTTACACGAGGATTTGCTTGCCCTTTTGATACCTTCATTACTTGACCAACGACAAACTTAATGGACTTATCAAGACCATTTTTATAATCTTCAATAACTTGTGGACTTTGAGTCAACACGTCTTCAATCCACGCTGTAATTGTTGATTCGTCGCTGATTTGAACCATACCCGATTCTTTAATTACTGCTTTCGGAGATTTTCCTTCAACAAATTTCGCAAACACTTGTTTTGCTTGTTTTGAATTGATAGAACCGGATTGAATTGCTTCGATAAAATCAACAAAGTGATCAACATTGAGCCATGCGTCAAAGCTGCGGTCACCTTTTTGATCCAGTACCGCTAATACATCTTGTGTTAACCAATTCACCAGTAATTTATAAGCATCTGTTTTTTGAGCTAATACATCAAAGTAAGCGGATAATTCCGGGTTTTTAACCAAGACACTCGCATCATATAAACTTAAACCCATTTGGTCTTGATATCGTTGAATGCGAGCCATAGGTAATTCAACCAATGTTTGGTTAAGGATATCTTGACCAATTCGTACAGGTACAATATTCGGTTCAACAAAATAACGGTAGTCTACAGCCGTCTCTTTAGTACGCATTGCGACTGTTTCTTGTGATTTTTCATCAAAACGACGTGTTTCAGTGATTACTTGTTGACCTGAATCTAAAATTTCTGCCTGACGCACACTTTCAAACTCAATGGCTTTTTGAACGTTGTTGGTTGAATTCAAGTTTTTAATTTCTACTTTTGTTCCAAAGGCTTCTTGCCCTTCAGGTCTTAATGAAATGTTGACATCGCAACGTAAAGACCCTTCATCCATGCGACCATCAGAAATGCCTAAATATACAACCAATAATCGCAATGCGTCCACATAGGCCGCTGCTTCTTCACCAGTTCTAAAATCTGCTTCCGTAACAATTTCAAGTAAAGGTGTTCCCGCACGATTAAAATCGATTAACGTTTTATCCCCTTCATGAAACTGTTTAGCCGTATCTTCTTCCATATGAATACGGTTAATTCGTACATGCTTTACGGTTTCACCTACAAGCACATCAAAATGACCATGTTGACCTAATGGAAAGAATTGTTGCGTAATTTGATATCCTTTTGGTAAATCCGAGTAAAAGTAATTTTTACGATCAAAGCGAACGAGATCATCAATCTCACAATTGAGCGCTTTACATAAACGAACACCATAGTTCACCGCTTGTTTATTAAGCTGAGGTAAGGTTCCAGGGTAACTTAAATCAATTTCATTGATTGCGGTATTCGGTTTTTGTCCGTACCCAAGGGGCGCTCCTGAAAACATCTTTGTGCTTGTTTTTAGTTCACAATGAATTTCAATTCCAATAACTGCTTCGTATCCCATTAAAATGCTCCCTTCCAGTTAATTAATGCCTCAAACGCTTGTCCATATGCAAACATTTTCGCTTCCGTAAAGGGTTGTGTCGAAATATTGATTCCAACAGGAAGTCCATCCACAAGATCAAGTGGTAACGTCATACTTGGGTAACCACTAAAGTTATTAATGACCATATGGTTTTCCCCAATCAGATAAGCATCGGATAATTCATCCATAGGTTGATTCTCAACCGTTGGAGCAACCGTTCCTGAAGCTAATGTGACCATAATATCAACATCTTCGAAACAAGATGCATAAGCATCGACTAATAAACGACGAACTTTCTTCGCTTGGTCAAACACTTCTTTTTGATTTGCATCATCTAATGCGAAGGCACCAAAGATAAAGCGACGTTTAATAAGTGAGCTAAATCCATTTGTACGCGTATTCTTCATAATCTCTTCAAGTGAATCACCCTCTTGCGATAACCCAAAACGCACACCATCGAGATTCGCATGATTTGCTACAGCTTCTGAATTTGAAATTACACTGTAAACCGGAAGCATTGTACGCATTAATGTTTTATCGATTGTTTTTTCAACCAAAACTGCGCCTTGTGATACAAGTGCTTCCTTAAAACGACCAAATGATGCTTTAACAGCTTCATTTTCGATTGCATCTTCAACTGTTTTAAAAATACCAATGCGTTTTCCGTTTAAATCCATATCAAGAAGTTGTGAATACGGTTCAACCGGCTCCATGGAACTGGTCATATCACGATCATCACGTCCAGCAAGCACTTCGAGAAGGCGTGCTGCATCCGCTACATTTTGGGTGAAATAACCCACGTGATCAAGGGAAGACGCATAAGGAATCACACCATAGCGAGAAATTCGGCCATATGTTGGCTTTACCCCTACAGCGCCACAATATGCAGCAGGTTTACGAACACTATCGCCAGTATCGCTTCCTAATGCAGCGCGAACAGCTTTCGCACCTACAAGCGCCGCAGAACCACCTGAAGACCCGCCTGATATTCGTGAAGTGTCGTATGGATTGAATACGGGTCCTGTAATGGCAGAAAGATTTGTACCACCCATCCCCAACTCATCCATCGATGTCTTCGCCACAATAACAGCACCTTCATCTAAGAGGCGATCTACAACATGTGCGTTGTAAATCGATTGATGGTTTGAAAGCAACTTACAACTAGCAGTTGTAAGCGTTCCTTCCATATTAATATTATCTTTTAAAGCAAGATCCCATCCAGATATCAAACCAGCTTTAGCTTCATTTGGATCTACAAAACTGACAATCGCGTTAAGACGCTCATTTTCTTTTTTTAAATTGCCGATTATTTCATCGATTGATTTACTCATTTGTTAACCACCTTTACAATTTCAAAGTAATCCCCCTCAACCCGCGGTGCATTTTCAAATGCAAGGGATTGATCAATAACATGATTGGGTTCATCCTCACGAAGCCAGGTCGTTTCCATTTCAAAAGGATAAGACATCACTTCGACACCTTCAGTATCGATTGCCTGAATTTTATCAATATAACGTTCAAATACATGAGCATTTGCTTCAACCATCTCAAGTTCTTCATCGGTTAGACGAAACATCAAGTCGGAAGCAAATTTTTCAATAAGCTCTTTATCTAACTTTTTCATAAATCCTCCTAAGTTACTGTAATAATAATGGGTTTGTTATTCCCAGGTTCTTTACGAACAATCATTCGTGTATTTTGATAGACTTTGATATTTACGGTTATGGGCGCTTGAATGTCTGAAAATGCGCTGACCCGCTCGGACACATATTGCGCAAGTCCATAAATCTCAAGATAAGTCTTTGCACCTGTTGTTAAGTCAATATCAAGTTGTTGAACTTTTTTATCAACCACAAACATCTTACCGGTTACACCAATACTTTCGTCATTCATAAAGTCAACAACTTCACGTTTAAATACGGAGAAATCAGCAGAGGTTTCTGGATATTCTTCAGATGCTTCTGACGTCCCAAGGAGCGTCCATTTTTCATTGGTTTGTTCAAATTGACCACCACGCGATTCAAAATATCCCTCGCCAATGACACGTCCAGGTAAATATTTCCCTGGCAATGAGTCTGTATCACTTTCTTGTGCGTAAAGCACAAGGTAAATGGGTACATCACTCATCCCTTCAATCGTACGTAAATAGGAGATGAGTCGATTTCCAATCGAAGTTCTTGCAATTTCATAAAGCGTTTCATCCGATAAGCGAACAGGGAGTCCCGTCCCCGCCTCGGTTTGTACACGTTTCATGACGAGTGCAATCCCCACACCATCAATTTTATTGATATCATTACCTGAATGGAAATTTACCTCTACGACATCACGTACAAATGTGGGTGTTTGAATTTTACGTCCTTTTTCCACAAACTCCGTTCCATCTACCGGATTTAAACCATACGGATAATTCTTCGATTCATGACGGAGCAGTTGATCATAATGGTCATCGTTAATAATTGACCCTTCTGAAATATTGAAGTTGGCAGGATTAAAATGATCTTTTGACTTATCTTGAAGTCGCCGTCCAATTTCAATCATGTCCACTTCTCTAAAGTTTGTTCCATAATTTTGTCGCAAAGGCGACGTTTTAAACGGTGTGAGGATTGAATATTCTCCTTTACCACCTTGAATAACCGAAATATTTTCTTTATCTGTTTCCGGCTTGGTCTCTTGGCGTGCACATCCTGATATCAATAAGAGTCCCACCAGACTAACAATCATTATTTTTTTCATTTTCATGAGTTCACCTCATTCAAGAATTCTTCTTCTGTCCATGTTTTAACGCCCAATGATTGAGCTTTCGTCAGTTTTGATCCGGCACTTTCACCATATACAACAACATCCGTCTTACTGCTTACACTGCCTGATACACTACCACCAAACGATTCAATGATTTTCTTGGCATCGGTTCGCCCCATGGTTTGCAATGTTCCGGTAAGAACAAACTTCTTGCCTTCAAATTTATTTGAAGTTACTACATGATTGTAATTCCCATTGACGCCACGTTCAAGTAAATCTTCAATTAATTCTCGATTATGATCAATTTCAAAGAATGAAACAACAGACTGAGCAATAACGCTACCAATCTCATCAATTTCAATGAGTTCATCATACGTTGCGTTCATCAGTGAAGCAATGTTTTTGTAGTGAGCGGCGAGAACATTGGATGTTTTCGCACCAACATGTCGAATACCAAGTCCAAAGATTAACTTCTCTACCGAATTGTTTTTACTGTTTTCAATTGCCTCAAGTAATTTTTCTGTGCTTTTAGGTCCCAGCTTCTCAAGTTTCTCAAGAACATCTTTATGTTCATGTAAGGTATAGATATCAGTGATCGTTTTAAGCAAGTTCGCATCATGCAATTGATAGACACGACGCTCCCCTAAGGTATCGATGTTCATAGCATCTCTTGACGCAAAATGAACGAGTGCCTCAGATATTTTCGCAGAACAATCAACATTCACACAATAATGATCTGCTTCTCCTTCAAATCGAACTAAATGCCCCATACATACAGGACATACTTCAGGAAACTGATAAGGCTGAATTACATCCGTTCGATGCGTTACATCAACTGAAACAATTTCCGGAATGATCTCACCCGCTTTACGAACAACAACCTCATCACCAACACGAATGTCTTTGTTCATAATGTAATCCTCATTATGAAGGGTTGCGTAACTTACAAGTGATCCTGAAATCTGAACCGGAGTGAGTTTCGCATTGGGCGTAATTTTCCCTGTACGCCCCACTGTCACAAAGATATCTTCAACACGACTTTTCACTTCTTCTGCCTTAAATTTGTAAGCAATCGCCCACCTTGGCGTTTTAACGGTAAATCCAAGTTCTTCCTGCATCGCAAAGTCATTTACCTTAATTACGACACCATCAATATCATAAGGCAAGGATGCACGCATTTGTTCGATGTCTTCAATGCGTTCCCAAACGGAATCCATGGTATGGCATAAGCGGATTTCCGGATTTACTTTAAATCCAATTTGTTTTAAATACGTAAGCGAATCAAATTGACTTGTAATCCCTAATTCTTTTGCATTGACCAAAGTATACCAAAAACCATCAAGACCTCGGTTCGCCACAACTTTCGAGTCTAATTGACGAATTGTCCCTGCCGCTGCATTTCGACAATTCGCAAAAACCACCTCATTGTTTTCTTTTCGCGATTCATTAACCCGGGTAAACGATTTAACGGGCATAAACACCTCACCACGAACGGTAACATCTTCATCAACATTAAGCTTAAGTGGTATGGAATCAATCACACGAATGTTTTGTGTCACATCTTCTCCGACGGTTCCATCGCCCCGCGTCACAGCTTGTGTAAACATTCCATCTTCATAATCAACGGACATCGCAAGTCCATCGATTTTTAATTCCACAACATATGAGACAGTCGGAAATTGAGTACGCAAACGCTCATCAAAAGCTTCTAAATCAGCACGCGAAAACGCATTCCCCAATGAAAACATCGGAAATCGATGCGTTACTTTTGAGAAACGATCCGAAACCGCACCCCCAACTTTTTGGGTCGGTGAATTAACATCAAAAAACTCAGGATGTTGTGCTTCCAACTCGTTTAATTCAAGTAACAGTTGGTCATACTCGACATCTGAAATGGTTGGTTGATCCAAAACATGATACTCGTAATTATACTGATGGAGTTGTTTTCGTAACGCTAAAATCCGTTCTTTAATCATGACATATCTCCCTTCAATCGAATGCCTGCATATTTTCTTGAAATTACTTTCGTACCATGTGGGAAGTTAAAGGCGATTTTAATCGTATCATCCTCAACACGAATTACGATGCCTTCGCCAAAGTCATCATGAACAACCTGGTCTCCACTTTTAAATTTGATTTTTTTCTTTAACTTCGTAAGACCCGCTGCTTTTTCAAACGAACTGATTGTGTCTTGAACTTCACTACGCGTTATGGTTGGCGTCGTTTCCAATCCTGAAGGTTTTTCATCTAAGTGCATTTCTTTAATAAATCGAGAAGCTCGCGCGTACCCGCCCGCAACAAAGTTGTATCCAATATTATTTGAAAGGAACAGCCGTTCTTTCGCACGTGTAATTGCAACATACATTAATCGGCGTTCTTCTTGGATTCCTCCAGAACCTTCTTGAATGCTGTTTTTATTTGGGAAAATATTATCCGCGAGCCCCATAATAAAGACGTTCTCAAACTCCAGTCCCTTGGCTGCATGAACGGTCATGAGACGGACATACTCGCCCTCCACCACTTCGCTTTTATCACCATAGAGACTCACCATCTGAATGTATTCTTCTAAACTCGGATTTTCATAATTTTCTTGGAACGTTAGTGCATCCCCAATTAATTCTTTGAGGCTTTCAACGCGCTCCAGTTCTTGAATTTTTTCGAAATGTTCACGAAGTCCACTTCGTTTTAATACATATTGCATAATCGTTTCAATTGATGCCTCTTGGGCCATTTCGCGAAAATCTTCAATCATCATGACATAGTTTCGTATCTTGGGCGTTGCTTGCTGATGATGAACATCATAGAGCATGCACTCATACATCGTCATACCACGTTCTCTTGCCTGAAACATAATGGTATCCAACGTTTTTTCACCAATACCACGACGAGGCATTGCGATACTTCTTCGCAAGGCCAAATCATCACCATGTGTAATCATCCGTAAATAACTCATCATGTCTTTAATTTCAGCTTGGTCGTAGAATCGTAAACCACCATAAATAACATAAGGGATTCGACGCGCCATCAAGACTTTCTCAAGTGCACGCGATAAGTAATTCGAACGATACAAAACAGCCATATCTAAGTAAGAATGCCCTTCATCGTGTAGCTCCAACATCCGATTCGCAACCCAAAACGCTTCGGCATCACCGTCATCCAATGTTGCATACTGTACCGGAAATTCACTTTCTTTATTTGCATAAAGTGCTTTATCAGGACGATCTTTATTATTTTTTATTAATGTATTTGCGCTATCGAGAATGTGTTGCGTCGAGCGATAGTTTTGATTTAGGGTAATCGTTTCTGAATCGGGATATTTCTTATTAAAATCGATAATAAAATCAACATTGGCTCCACGCCAGGTATAGATTGTTTGATCAGGATCTCCAACCACATAAAGTTGGTTCTCATCACCAACAAGTGCATCCACAATTCCATACTGAACATGATCCACATCTTGAAACTCATCAACTAAAACCACATCAAAGCGACGACGCCATTTATCACGAACTTCAAGATTCTCTTTAAACAAACGATTCACTTCTAAAAGTAGGTCATCAAAGTCTAAAGCAAAAAGTTCATGCAAACGATTCACATAAAAACGATATAAATTCACTTTTTTCTGTTCGTGATAATTCGATCCCGCCATACGTTCCGCTTGCGCAACATCAACGCCTGCAAATTTATTATTTGAAATATAGGTCAATGCCTCTCGGAATGAAATATCTTTACGATCATAGTCAAATTGTTTATATGCTTCGCGCATCACTGCTTGCTGATCTGAAGTGTCCAAGATTGTAAAATTGCGAACTAAATTTAACGCTTCATACTCTTCACGAATAATACGCACACATAATGAGTGAATGGTTGATGTATGAACACGAATTGCTTCGGGCAACATCGCTTCCATACGTTCTTTCATTTCATTCGCCGCTTTATTCGTAAATGTAATTGCACAGATTTTAGATGGATAATATCCAAGATCTGCGATGAGATGCACGATCCGGGTTGTAAGAACTCGAGTCTTACCACTTCCAGCTCCCGCTATAACACGCACATGTTTTGCTTTTGTTAATACTGCTTCTTTTTGTTCTTTATTTAATCCTTGAATATAATCCATTTTATCACCGCTAACATTATAGCATATTCACTCGTTTGACTGAGTGACATTTACTAAGTAAATGTTTGCGCTCAAACACCTTTCTAACCTATAATATGAAGGAATATATTTAGAAACTGAGGTAAACGTATGAGAGTCCCTACTGAATGGACAGATTTTGAAGTCCTCGACGCAGGAAATGGATTAAAAACAGAACGCTATCATGATATTATTGTGCGACGTCCTGATCCTGTTGCGACATGGAAACCCACAACCCCGGGCATGCCGATTGATGCTTTTTTTAAGGAGGGATGGCATTTTAATCGAACCCTTCCCGAAAGTTGGATTATCAAATATAAAGATTTAAACTTTAAAGTTCGCCCAACATCTTTTAAACATACCGGGATTTTCCCTGAACAAGCTGTTAACTGGGATTGGATGCGTTCTGTTATCCAATCCCACAATGAGCCAGTTCGCATTCTTAATTTATTTGGATATACCGGCGGTGCGACCATCGCTTGTGCCAAAGAAAATGTTGAAGAGGTTGTTCATATTGATGCACTTAAAGGAATGATTGCTTGGACACGGGAAAACATCGAACTGAATGATTTAAATGACAAAAAAATTCGAACAATCGTTGAAGATGCTATGAAATTTATTGAACGTGAAAAACGTCGCGGACGGACCTATCATGGTATCATCATGGATCCGCCAAGTTTTGGACGGGGGCCTAAAGGAGAGCGTTGGAAAATTGAAGATCAACTGCAACCGCTTCTTAACGCTTCTATGGAACTTTTAGATCCCAATGCACTTTTTGTCGTCTTAAATACTTATACGACAAATCTTACGCCTAAAAAAGTTCGTCACGCGTTAAATGATGCGCTGCGCAATCAAAAACTTCCGATAAACACACACAGCGAAGCGATAGGACTACCTATCACATCCATGGATACAATGTTACCCTGTGGCGTCACAACAAGGTGGTGTTATGATGAAAATCTTTTATGAAGATAACCACGTTATTGTCGTGGAGAAAAAACCGAATCAACCCTCACAAGGTGATGAAAGTAATGACCTTGACCTCCTTACAGAAGTCAAAAACTATATTAAAGTGAAATATGATAAACCCGGCAATGTTTATGTGGGGCTTGTCCATCGCCTTGACCGCCCAGTTGGTGGCATCATGGTCTTCGCAAAAACATCAAAAGCAGCAGGACGACTCAGCGATCAAGTTCGAACACGTACATTAGATAAAACGTATACCGCTATTTGTACAGGCTATGTTGAACCTACAACGTTCCGAGATACTCTAGTTAAAAATCGCAAGACAAACACTTCGTATGTGGTCGATAAAAACCATCCGGATGGCAAATATGCGGAGCTTCATGTCATCGAAGCTTACTATCACCCAACCGAAAATCTGTCAACAGTTAAGATTAAGCTCGTTACAGGAAGATCTCACCAAATCCGTGTACAATTTGCGTCCCGTTCGCATGCATTGTGGGGCGATGCACGTTACAATAAGCAGGCAAAACCAGGGCAACAAATTGCGTTATGGGCGACCGAACTCAGTTTTGATCATCCCATAACAAAAGAGCGTATGACCTTTACAAGTCACACGCCCTCAAAATTCCCATTTAATCTCTAGAAACCATTGCCATAATTTCGTCACGACGTAATTCGCAATCATCATGAGCCATCTTAAACAGGGCTTCAAACTGTTCTTCAGTTCCCTTAAAGCGACCGACCCCAACTTCTTGAGTTGGATAAATGTAGGTTGCTTTTTTCTCGTCCACAAGTTTGTTTATCAACGCACGTTCTTCATAATAAACATCACGACGACTTTCAAAATCATGCACAAGTTTCGGATACTTACGGTATACACTTCGTAAAAGCATCTTCTGTGCAAACCCTTGATCTTTACGAACGTAATCTGCCGACTTTGTGGTCACAACAATATGACGTGTACAGCCTTCATCAATACTTTTTTGAACTGGAATCATCGTAGTAATCCCACCATCCATATATTTACGACCGTTAATCCATACCGCACGCCCTGCCACCGGCAGAGTACATGCAGCTTTAATAAATAGAGGTTCTTTCGCCAATTGTTCTTTATCAATCCAAATCGTTTTTTCACCTGCAATATCATAAACTCCGATATCAATATTTCCCGGGATTTTATTGATTTCAGCAATTGGATAATCCAAATCTTGAGTCACTGTATTGTAAAGGAAATCATAACCTACAATTGTTTTTTCCGCCAAAACCGGACGAATTCCTACATTGCGTTTATCAGCCGCAACATCAATCGCTGCTTTCTCCAAGGTATCTGCTTTACCTAAAGCAAACATACCACCATACAACGCTCCCGATGAAATCCCAACGATATAATCAAATTCTATTTTTTCTTGTAATAACCAATGTAATACGCCTGCCGTGTAGGCTCCACGCATTCCACCGCCTTCTAAAACTAAACCAATTTTTTCCATTTTAACCTCACATTAAGCCGCTAAAAATACGGGCGATTGATCGAAAGAGTCTTACGGGATATGGAACTGAAAGACAGTCCTCTAACGTAATCTCAATCGCATTCTCTGTAATCGTATGCATTACATCATCATAACAATCACCAACGATGTTGTTATTGATGAAGAGAATACTGCACTCAAAGTGCAAATAATAACTTCTAAAATCCATGTTTGTCGTTCCTACAAGCGCGATTTGATCATCTGCTACAAATGTTTTTGAATGCACAAACCCTGGTTCGTATTCGTAAATACGCACACCACTTTCAATCAAGATTTGATAATTGGATTTCGTCACATGATTTACAATTTTCTTATCTGGAATATGGGGAACAATGATTCGGACATCCACGCCACTGCGTGCAGCCAGCTCTAATGCCTGAATAACTTCATGTCCCACAATTAAGTATGGAGTTTGGATATAGATGTAATCACGCGCGTTGTTAATCATGGATAAATGAGCATCCAATCCCAGATCATAATTATCAGTAGGTGCATCCGCAAAAGGCATAACATATCCTTGTGCATTTTCTAAATCACCAAAGTCATATTTATAATCATTCGGATTTTCAATCTCTCCCGTATAATAACGGAAAAACTGTAGAAACATCAAGGTAAGTGAATGCACTGCATCCCCTTCGATCATGACTGCAGTATCTTTCCAATGACCAAATTTACTTCCGATATTAATATATTCATCCGCAAGATTGATTCCACCAATAAACCCAACACGACCGTCCACAACACAAATTTTGCGGTGATCACGATTGTTCATTTGGATTGCTAAACGCGCTACTAATGGATTAAATTCCACGCAAACAATTCCTGCCTCCTCACATTGCTTCTTCAAATCACGAAAGAGTGCACAACCCCAGTCATCATACATCAACCGAACATCCACACCCTCTTCGACTTTTTTTCGAAGAATAACAAGCAATTCTTGCCACATTAAACCTTCTTTAATGATAAAGTATTCTAAAAAAACAAACTTCTCTGCCTTGCGAATTTCTTCTTTCATATGCAAGAATTTTTCTTCACCACTTGCAAGATATGTTGCTTCTGTATTTTTATAAATTGGATAATGAGAACTTGCCATTAAATACTTCACAAGACGCGCCCAACGCGGGGTTGCCTCAATTGATTCTTCCAAAATACCAAATGACTCATCCTGTAAAAAAGCGTCTTTAGAGTAGGTATCACTAATTCGTTCACGCAACTTTTTCGGAACCTTTTTCCCTCCAAAAATAAGATAACACACAGCACCAATCGGAGGAATTACAAGAATAATAATGGTCCACGCCAAACGATAATAGGGATCGTCATTACGGTTTGTAATGTAGATAATTAGAAGGACTGATAAAAACACAAAAAAAGCGTGCATAAACGCGTAATTAAGCGATAAATTCCAAATTAATGCAACCACAATCGCAAACTCCGCAATCACAATAAGTCCAACCATAAAAATCTTATTCGTTAATAAACGTAGTAATGTTTTCATAAGTCCTCTTTCTATATGTAAATTATACTTTAAACTAAATTCAATAATCAAGTTTCTACTTGATTAAGCCTAATGCAAAAGTTATGATATTAAGGATAGAGAGGTTGATAATCATGACAATCAAACCAAATGACAATAAAGAACTTGAAGTAATTGTCGATGGCAAACGTTACCAACGTTTACCTTTAAAAACAAAATTAATCATGCGAGATGATAATTTAATTGAAGTTATCAAAGAATTTGCGGATGCTTCATTACACGATGGAGATATTTTATTTGTTACTGAGAAAATCGTAGCAATCACGCAGGGACGTGCATATCCAATTAAAGATGTGAAGCCACGTAAACTCGCATTCACATTATCAAAATACGTAACGAAAACCCCTCATGGAATTGGCTTAGGAATGCCTGAAACCATGGAAATGGCGCTTCGTGAATGTGGAACACCACGCATTATCCTCGCAGCAGGTGTTGCTGCAGTTACGAAACCATTTGGACGCAAAGGTGATTTCTACCGTGTAGCAGGTTCAAAGGCACGTGCGATCGATGGACCAACTTCCCATACAATTCCACCTTATAACGAGTATGTGGTACTGGGACCCGAACGTCCAAACGAAGTTGCAAAAGCAATTAAAGCTGCATTTGATAAGGATATTGAAGTCATCGTAACTGATATTAATGATTTAGGCGGAAATATACTTGGATCAAGTTCTTCCTCAATTGATAATCAATTAATGGTTAAAATATTAAAGGATAACCCCCTTGGTCAAAAAGCACAATCAACACCATTAGGAATTATCCGTAAAATTTAAAGTTTAATCGTATATATTTCTTTAGACGTTTCACCAAGTTTAAACAAATCATGATCAGCCATAATATCAATGGTTGAGTGATAGTTGCCACCTAACTTGAGAATCGTCTTTTTTGATGCAATATTATCAGGATTACAAGTAATAATTAATTCTGGTAAGCCTGCTTTTAGCGATTTCACAATTTCAAAAAGCGCAACACACGCATGATAAGCAAAATTGTGCCCTCGATAAGGTGGATAGATAATATAACCAATATTTCCATAATACCAAAGATCTCGCCCGTGCTCATTACGATACTCGCACCGTCCAACATAACGATCAATTTCACCTACATAAATATCAAATAAAAGTGTTTCAACACCGTTATCATCAAATTCATCTGAAATATCGATCAATTTTAGTTCCATTATGATTCACCTCGAATTAAAAATCTTTTTTATAGAATTTATAGCCTATATAACCAATTGCGCTCATTGCAACAAGATTAATTAAAATTACAATGACAACACTACTTATGTAATACTTGGAAATTCCAATTAGAAGTCGATAGAATAGTAATATTGCTATCGAATAGAAGCCAAACACCATTTTTTTATCACGAGCAGTGAATAGACGATAGAGAATGATTAAGACTACAGTATAAACGATAAAATCACCATAAATTGAAACAATTAGATCGAGATAATTCATTGGTTTCATAGCAATAATCGAATCGATTGTATTTTGCACAGCTTCCGCATTTACATTCTCTCCGATAAATTTTGCGGTATCACCTTTATTTATCGCAACCGACATAACCGCAAAATTCGCTAAGCTCATGGCCGTTTGAAAAAAATGCATAAGCATAAATCCAAGAGCCATTATAATTGGTGTTCGATCGCTATGACTTTTTTTAACAAAAAAATGCATAACAATCGCAGAAATAAGTGTGTAACCAATAACTAAATCTAATGAATAAATCAACATTTGTATTAAGGGGTGTAACGCCATGAACCATCCTGATTTATTTAGAATTAATCCAAAACCCGTTACAAACACATTGGTACCCATAAAGATTACAAGTCCCCAGATTAGAGTACGACTTAAATCCTTATCACGACGATAACGTCCTAGTAATACAACCATCATTGCGATAATAAACACAAAACTCACAATCATCATTGCGATTTGCAAACCACTTACATGTATTGCTCCGTCCATAAAAACTACCTCCACGTTTACTTTTACCTTTATTCATTATATTATAAACAAAGGAGGAATACCATATGAATCATCGTAATGAAAATGCCAGTTTTATGGATATTAACGTCAATATTATCGCAATAATTTTATGGGCTTTTAGCTTTGCTGCCGCAATCGGCAATCGTGATTTAAGCGTTTTTCCATTAATCTTTGCGTTTCTCGTCCTGTTTCTAGAAAAGCATAGCAATTATCTTCGTAATCACGCAAGCCAGATTGTTATTCTAAACATCGCAATCTTTATGATCAATTTAATTATCGGGCTGATTCAGACCATCTTCTTATCCGTATTTGGTTGGATTATCTTAGTCGGCCCCACTGCAGTCTTAGTTTTCACCATTATTAATATTGCATTAGGACTAATCTATAGCTTATATCATATATTCGGCATCGCCAAAGCGGGTAAGTATCAATATTGCAAATTGCCGTTGATAGGATTTTTAGGCGATAAGATCGAACAAAGTGTTTATAATAAATCGTAAAAGAGCACGCTGAATCATACATTTTGAATAATGTGATTAACGTGCTCTTGATTGAAACAAAGAAAAAACAGTGGATAAATCCACTGTTTTATTTTAGCTCACTAATTAGATAGCTCTAACGTTTGCTGCTTGTTCGCCGCGTGGACCTTCAACAACTTCGAAGCTAACTTCTTGTCCTTCTTCTAAAGTTTTGTATCCATCAGCAACGATTGCTGAGTAATGAACAAAGATATCTTGCCCACCCTCGATAGTAATGAATCCGTAACCCTTTTCAGCGTTAAAGAATTTCACTTTACCTGTACTCATGCTAGTACCTCCTATCAGAATAAGATGTACTCAAGCGTAATTCGCAAACTAATATACCAGTTCTTCAAAACACATTGAGTTTATTACGATTTAATATACAATACTAATCATAAACATTCTTATTACAACTTGATATTATCACTTCTAAAACACCTTGTCAATGAATTATCGTACCACAAACCCATAAATATTAAGCGTTTACATTTTGACCTAAAAACTCAACAAATAACGCTTTAAGATTGATGATATCAATTCAATGATTACTATTGATTTATTCTATCGAAAATGATCATGTTCAAAATATGTGTCCATCATGATAAAACGAACACATGGCGATTCATAATCTCTATTATGCATTCCTGAGAATTAAACAGTTTAGACTTCTACGGCATCAATTCCATAGTAATTATTAAACCTTCATAATATGCACTCTTGATTGGATTTTTGTTCGTTTTCACAATCGTGTATGTTTGCGATTCATTTGCGTACAGGACAAATTGGATTTGCATCACGTTTTTAAAGGTTCTTGTAATAGTTTTTAATGTTTAATGTTATTCATCGGGTCTTTAATGTTAAGAATATCCTCATAAATGATAAAAAATGAAAACTATTATTCCAGAACCCAAAGGGTTATTAATGCAAAACCTTTGAGTAATTCAGTTATAACCCCCTTGTTTTTAGATCGCCTCTCACAAAAGTTTCATTTTAAAATTCACACTAAAAGGGTGTGTACAGCTGCTTGCTTTGATCTTTCACTTCGAGAGCCAACTTATCGAAACGTATCCTGCATTCCCAAAAATCACGCACGTTTTACTTCATATCATCATGTTATGAAAGAGTACGTGTATCTTTCATTAAGATTTTCTGTCATAATAGAGTACGAAATGAGGAATATATATGAAACATATTTTAAAAGTAAAACATAATGATGAACTTTTGAATTATCTTTTGAGCCAAGACTTACCGTATAGCCGCTCAAAGATTAAGTCACTCTTAAAACACGAGTGTATTTCAATTGATAATGAAGTTACAACACAATTTGATGATGCCATCACAGCAGGTCAAACAATCACAATCGTGAGTCATAACCAGCAACGTGATACACCTTTACAAATCCTTTATGAGGATAAGGATATATTAGTGGTTGATAAACCTTATAAACTCTTAACTGTTTCGACGCGTAAAGAAGAAGAATTAACTGCATACCGTCTCGCAAGTGACTACGTCAAAAAACAAGATTCAAAAAATCGTATTTTTGTTGTTCACCGTCTGGATCAAGATACATCCGGTGTTCTAATGTTTGCGAAGAGCGAATACGTTAAACGTCTATACCAAGATAAGTGGTCTGAACTGGTTAAAGAACGTTTGTATGTCGCAATCGTTGAGGGGGTCGTTCCGAAAGATAACGATGTCATCCGCTCCTTTTTAAGACAAAATAAGACAACACACATGTACTCCACAACATCCGGTCAAGAAGCAATCACAAATTATGCAGTGATTAAACGCACTGAAAACAATACTATTTTAAAGATTCAAATTGATACTGGACGTAAAAACCAAATTCGTGTTCATATGAATGATATTGGCCACCCCATTATTGGTGATAAAAAATATGATGCGAAAACGAATCCCTTAAAACGTCTTGGATTGCATGCTTATCGTTTGCAAGTTATGAATCCTAAAACAAAGAAATTGATGACTTTTGTATCACCATTACCACCAAAATTTAAAAAATTATCCAAAATCACACCTACACAAGAATCATCAATCTAAAAGAAAGATCCCCACTTATTAAGCGTGGGGCTTTTTTTATGTTTTTATACGGATCGACCCTTTCAAGATCACAGTGTAACTCAGTGACGCAAGCATTAGAATTAACAAATGTTTGATTGAAAAAGTGCTAGTAAATACCATCACAATAATGCGCATTATACTAAGTTGAAGGACACTGATAATAATTAAATGCTCAAAGGAATGTTTCACTTCATTTGAGGTAAAACCCAGCGATTTTAGTTGTACGAGGTGGTTTTCATCCTTAAATGTCTTAGTTGCACTATTTATCGACACCCCTATCATCACACAACTTCCAACTATCCAGATACTGCTAAGCATATCGAATGAATTGGGAGCCATTTCATTTCGAATCGATACAAATATGAGTAAGTCACAGATAAGTATGGCGATGCCTACTAAAAGACGTTCTCTAAAAAAAGAATCTTTAAGATATGTTTTCATGTTGATCGACCAACGCTTTTAATATTGGAACAAGTGCCAAACGTTGCATCCTTTCATCGTAATAAAGTTTGCTATCAATTATTCGCAAGCCTGAATTTGAGATACCAATCACTGCATCATCTCTTTGTATTTTATTCCATGCCTCTTGAGTCATTCCCTGATAGCGATCTTTCAGATTTTCGATGGTTTCCGCAGCGATGCATCGCCCATTAGACATTAAAACGATTTCATCTGCAATCGCTTCAAAATGCTCAGGGGCATTTGTTGCGAGGATTACAGTGTGATCTTCGTTGAGCAGTTTTGTTTGGATATCATCTCGTAGTATTTGTAGATGGCGTGCATCAAGTCCGAGGGTTGGTTCATCCAAAAGATGGAGATTGCTCTGCTTCTGCATCATGAAATGATACAGAATTTGTTGTTGCTGTCCTTGAGATATTTCATCAACACGATCTAAATTTGAAAATCCCATCGCTTTAACTTGATTCATAAATAACCTAATATCCCAGTTAGGAATGAGTGCTTCTCCAAACCCTCCTAAATCAGATAATCGAATAGAGGTTTTAAATGGAAATTGAGAAGGGATATAACAAACCCCTTCAGTTAACGCATAATCTTGAGCCGTTTTGTTATCAATCTTTACCGTTCCTGAATCAGATTGCAGTCCTCCGCTAAGAAGTTTCAGTAATGTTGATTTACCATTGCCATTTGCTCCAACGACCAAAATTAACTTTCCAGAATCTAAGTCCAGTTTTGGAATATCGAGTGTAAAAGCATTTCGTTTAATTTTTAAGTTGTTTATATGAATCATGTGATGCATCCCTGCATCATTTGAATAAATTGCGTTAAACTCGGATTTTTATCAAATAAACGTGTATCAAGTTGACGTTCTAATAAACATTTTCGTGCTTCCTCAGGAAACTCTTCAATGTCGGTGAAAAGAACACAGTTTCCTTTTTCCATATACAAGATATAGTCCAGCAAGTTTTCGACTCCTTTCACATTATGCGTTGATATCAATGCGATTGCTTCGTGCTTGTAGATGTTTCCATGCAATAACCTGATGAATTCATCACGTTCAAAAGGATCGATGCCTTCAGTTGGTTCATCCAGAATATAGAGGTTCGCCTCACTGGCAAGGGCAATCGCAAACATCAGTCGTTGTTTCTCACCCAGACTTAATTTATTTAAAGGCATCATTAATTTTAAATTAAATTGAATGCGATATTTATCAAATACCGTCTGATTCCATGTTGGTATTAATAAGGATTCTAAAGTGACAATTTCTTGAAGTGTCATATGTAATGGATAGGGAATGACATCGGGTATATAGGCCGTTAATGCATTTATATTTAAATTTGAACCTAGTTTTATGGATCCTGATGTATGCTGATACAGTTGCATCATCATTTTCATGAGAGTTGTTTTCCCTGCCCCATTTTCTCCAATCACACCACAGATGGTTCCAGGCATCATTTCAAAAGAAATGGGTTCAATTTCAAACGACCCTTCAATTTTACGCCCAAAATGGTCGGCGGTTAAGTAGTCTGACATAGTTCCTCCTCTAGATTAAGTCTAAATGACTAACTGAATATTTATAGTTTTGGTAGATGAGCACAAGAAACGCAAGACTGCCGATAATTATTTTATAAAATAAAGTGATTGGCAGACTTACAATGCCGCCAACCAACACAATGGCAATGATAGTTTTCACGGCAACTGTCCCTATTTCTTTAGGACGATCAATATGAATTTTATAGATTCGCGTTAGACTAAATACCTGTAAGGTTCCTACAATCAACAAAACGGTCATATTCATATTTATTTCATTCCAAAAAACATCTTTTGAAATCTGAACTCTATTGAGCCCTTCTTGTTGGAAATAAATCATATTTTTTCCTGATATTAAGATTTCCGTTCCAAAGATACTACGAAGTCCAAAATAGAAAATCCCGACAATGACTGCATTAAATATTAATGTAATCAAACTAACACCGAGCATATCGACAAAGAAAGTTTTCTTAGAGTGATATCGCAGCGATGCGTAACTTTTCCAGTTTGGTTGAGTAAATAAGATAATAGTCCAGATACCTGGGTTGATGCGATATTCTTGAAATACAAGTGCATAGACACACATACAAAGCATTAATACTAAAAATGTTTTGTATGTGTAAAATGATTTAAATAGAGCGTACTGTCGTTTGATTGCGTTTATCATAATTTTTCTCTCCCATTTCTATTGTTTTTCGTATGCTTCCTCTAAAATGTTAATTAAATCCTGCTTGGAAATATCAGCATTTTTCGCAATGTTTAAGATTGAATCGAAATGTGTCTGAATCGAATTTACCGAGTCCTTATAAAGTTTATCTTTTCCCAATTCAGATACATACGATCCCTTGCTTGGTATGGTATAAAGATATCCTGCTTTCTCAAGTTCTTCATAAGCTCTTTTAGTCGTTATAACACTCACCTGAAGCTCTTTTGCTAGAAATCGGATCGAGGGCATAGCTTCATGGGCCTTAAGCGTGCCGTTTCCAATTTCTTGTTTAATCTGAACAACAATCTGTTCATAGATCGGTAAATCATATTCTGTTTTGATATAGATGTTCATAGGAATCCTTTCTGTATATACACACTATATACAGTCCTTGATTTTTTGTCAATCTGAAAAAATAAAAACAGCCGCTTAGCTGTTTTCGTATATTTCAATCCATGCCTCTGGTGTTATCTTGGATGCGAGATTTTGAATGAGTTGGATTGGAATTTCTGTTTTCTTTGTGAATCGGATGCATGACTTACCCATATTTAGTTTAGTTGAGACCGTTTGTTCATAGGAAGTTTCAAACCACTTTAAGATTTCTGGTTGTGCATAGATACCCATATGATAAAGACCAATATGATGTTTTTGATATCCCAAACTGATAAAGGGTAATGGGACATTAGGATCGCCACGATATCCTTTTGGATATAACGATAACGGAACAACAAATGATGGCATATTGTATTGCATAACCAGTTCAAATCCTTTAGGGATGGAGGATTTGATGGCATCAAACAATAAAATGTATTGTTGTTTAAAGGCACCTTCCCCTTGATTGATATACGCTTGAATGTCCATTAAAACATTCTCCTTTTAACGTCCCACTCTTCGCGTAGCATACCATATTTCAATGCATCATAATACTTACCTTGGTAATAGCGAACGCTTCGAATTCTACCTTCCAAAGTCATTCCAATATTTTCACCAACTCCCATCATGGCTTTATTACCAGACCATGTTGAAAATCCAAGACGTTGTATATCTGGAAAGGCTGTAAACAGCTGGTCCATCCAAAACATGGCACACGAGCTACCAAGACCGTGACCCCACTCATTCTCGTCATAGATAACAATTCCAAATTCAAGCCATCGTGTCTTATAAGACTCCCAATAATATGACACAAGTCCGATTAATCGACCATCCTTGAATATACCTTGTCGGAAATCCACATCCAAGTACAATTCAAGTCGTGATGCTTCAAAATCTTCATAAGACAACGGAAGATGTTCATCAAGAAACGGAGCATCAAAGGACATCCATGGTCTCTCTTTTTGAAAGGCATATTCCCATAACATTGTCATATCTTCTTTTTGTAATTTACGTATCTCTATCATATGTCACACTCCTTAAACCTATTATACCTTAAAAATCATTGAAGTTTTGTCTTTGGTCGTTTTGAGGTATAATATGCGAAAAAGGAGGGGCGAATATGGCTGATTTTACTGTCGTGAAAATCCTAACCTTAATGTGCCTTGGCTTTGCATCGATTCTCTTTGTATCCTTTAAACAAAATCGTGGGCGCATCTTAAATGGTTTTTTATTTAATGCTTTAGTTTTCCTTGTGGCTCTTGATATCATTGCGCTTTCGTTCTCTTATGAAAATCCCTTTCTTCGTGGGTTTGCCCTGTTATTAATCATAATTGGAATTTTATTTTTCCTCTTCGGTTATTATGTACTCATCATCGGACTTTTTAAGAATGCGAAGCAGTTAATTCAAAAGGAAGGAATTCGTTTTTCGAATTTATTAACGCTTTTCGCTGCTATTGGTTTGATTCTGTTTGTCTTTATCATTCCCTTGCTATCGAAATCAATTCCACAAGAGTTACGATGGGTGCAGGCTCTTTTAGCTTGTATTACATTTTCATGTTTTTATTTTATCTTTGTCTTTATTAATTTTTTGTCCTCTTCTTATCTTTATCAACGGTTTAAACCGCATAAAGATCGAGATTTTATCATTGTTTTGGGAAGTGGGTTGCGAAATGGGTGTGAGGTACCTCCTCTTTTAGCCGCACGGATTGATGTCGCACTTACCTATTATCACCGTCAAGAAGTACCACCGCATCTTATTTTTAGTGGGGGACAAGGTGTGGACGAATTGATTCCTGAGGGGCAAGCAATGCGGGATTATGCACTCGCGCAAGGAATCCCTAAGTCCCATGCACTTATGGAAATCAAATCCACAACAACGTATGAGAATATGCTTTTTTCAAAACAGATTATGGATGCCATGAAACCCCATCAGCCTTATACATGTCTTTTTAGTTCCAATACATTTCACATTTTTAGAGCCAGTCAATATGCGCGTCAAGTGGGTTTAAATGCACAAGGCATTGGCGCAAAGACTGCCGGTTACTTTGTACCTAATGCAATGATTCGTGAATTTATAGCCTTAATGGTGATGCATCGACGCTTTCATGGATTCATTAATGGTGTCGCATATTGCCTTATCTTTGGAGCTACTCTGGTCTAATCGAATCTTAAAGAGTCTTAAACGGCTCTTTTTTTTGTGATTATTATTGACAATATTTGTTCATTAAAGTTTAATTAAAAAATAAAATTAAAAATTAAGGGGTATTCATATGAATAAATTATCAAAATCACAATTACTGTCTGTTAGTTTAATGTTGTTTTCCATGTTCTTCGGTGCTGGAAATCTTATTTTCCCAACAATGATTGGTTACCTTGCGGGTTCACACAAATGGATTGGAATCTTTGCATTTAGTATTACAGCGGTACTCTTACCAATCCTTGCCCTTGTTGCCGTTTCCAAACAAGATGGTTTTTTAAATCTCGCAGACAAAGTACATCCGTGCTTTGCACTAATTTTCCCAACCATTTTATATCTTTTAAGTGGTCCACTCTTATCGGTGCCACGAGCAGGGATTATGCCATTCGAAACGTCACTTCGCCTCCTCTTTAAGGACCCAAGTCATATTCAAATTGGATTATTGATTTATTCATTCCTATTTTTTCTTCTATGTTTTGGTTTTTGTATAAAACCACAAGCGCTCAGCGATCGTGTTGGAAAAATCTTAACACCGTTGCTTTTGTTATTTATATTAATATTGTTTGGTGCGGCTTTCGTCACCACTTTATCCAGTAACACTCTATCGCATGAGCCCTACCTCACATCAGGGTCTGCATTCGCGAGTGGTTTTGTGGATGGCTACTTAACACTCGATGGATTAGGTGCTTTAAATCTTGGTATTTTGGTTACAATGTCAATCAAAAGTTACGGTTTGAAAGATGAACAACAAGTTCGAAAATCAACCATTCAATCGGGTGTGATTGCAGGTATTCTCTTATTTATTGTTTATTGCATGCTTGGTTTTTTGGGTAATTTAATGTCGAGTGAATTACTTCATGCGCAAAATGGTGCGGAAGTTATTGCCCGTCTTGGAACACGTTTATTTGGAAACTACGGTCCATTCGTATTGGGGATGCTCTTCTTTCTTGCATGCCTTACAACATGCGTTGGGCTCATCAGCTGTTCTTCTGAATTTTTCGCAGAACGTTATCCACGCTTAAGCTATCGCCGTAGTGTATCAATCCTTTGCTTCCTAAGTTTCGCAATTTCAAATATCGGATTAACAACAATCCTTAAAATCAGTGGGCCCATCCTCGCATGTGTCTATCCTGCGGCCATCGTTTTAATTCTCTTAGGTTTGTCTTCAAAACCTTCTGCTCTTACATACCGTATTGCAATCATCTCAAGTACGATTTTTAGTATTATTATGGTGCTTGATCACATTAAAATTTCAATTCCCGTAATTACACAATGCTGTCGAGCACTGCCCTTCTATTCACTCAACTTGGGATGGGTCGTTCCCACTTTCATCCTTGCCTTCTGCAGTTTGCAACTTCAATCCATCCAGAAGAAAGAGGAACTGATATAAGTTCCTCTTTTATTTTTGCGTAAGTCGGTAAATTGCTTCAATCTCATTGTGTTTAAGGTGATGTTTTAGATAGACAAAATGCAAGGGACGTTTTAATTCAAAATCTTCTAACTCAAGATACGTTAACGTTTTGTTTTCAATATCATCATGAGCTACTTTGGTATACATAAACGACACCGCATCCGATCGTTTTAAAAATGTTTTTATGGTTTGAAAACTGCCAATCTCTTGGACTGATTTAAACGAGGTTAAGCGATGATTATGAGCCGTCAGCCAATTTTCAAAAATTGAACGGGTCCCTGAACCTTGCTCGCGTACGATAACGGGATAGTACAATAATTCTTCCACGCTCACCCCTTGTCCTGCCAAAGGATGGTTTTGTGCCACCACAGGCATAAAACGTGCCTCTGTAAAGATATGTGATGTAAAGATATCTTGGTCAAACATTCCTTCAACCAAGGCACAATCAATAACACCCGATTTCAAATCCTCCAAAAGCGTCTCCGTATTCGCAACTTTAATCTGGAAATTGACACACTCATCAATCAGATACGACCGTAATGACGTCGGAAAGTAATAATCCGCAATTGATAATGTCATTCCAATGGATACTGGATTTTCGATACGTTCAAGTTTTTGAAATAACACCTCTTGGTGAGCACTTTGAATTTTGGCGAAATCATACAGAAGATAAGCAGCTTGTGTAAAATGAAGCACACGCCCTTCAAAAAACACCAATTTACACTGATACACCGATTCCAAACGTTTAATATGTTGCGATACTGCGGGTTGGGTTAAATGAAGTGCCTGAGCCGCCTCGGTATAACTTTCCAAATCCATTACCGTCATTAATGTTTTTAACTTTGGATCCATACGCCCTCCATAAATATTCTTTATCTATTATAACACAGAATAATAAACCGTTATGATTGGACATGTTATACTTTCTTTGGAAAGAGGGGTCTTATGAACTCAATAAAAAAATATACACCCGGTTTTATACTTTCATGCATTGTCGCTTTGATTGCGGTCATCCTTGAAAGCTTATTACCCGTAAAATTTATCGGTGCATCCGTCATTGCGCTTCTTATTGGAATGCTTGTGAATACATGGAAAGAACCAAGTGCATTGATTAAAACAGGTTTAAAATTCACATCGAAACACGTTTTAAAATTCGCAATTATTCTTTTAGGTGCATCGCTTAATATCACCATGATCTTAACTGTAGGAAAACTTTCTTTAGCTGTGATGGTCTTTACCCTCCTTACATGTTTTGGCGGGGGTTACTTTATCGGTAAGAAACTTGGCTTAAATTGGAAGTTATCCAATTTAATCTCTGCCGGTACTGGAATTTGTGGTGGTTCCGCAATCGCAGCGATTGCACCTGTTATTGAAGCAGAAGATGAAGATATCGCCTATGCGATGTCCGCAACTTTCTTGTTTGATGTCCTAATGATTGTTTTATTTCCAATTATGGGTAAAGCACTTGGACTTACCGACATGGCTTATGGCTTGTGGGCAGGCACTGCGGTGAATGATACATCAAGTGTTGTGGCCGCTGGCTATGCATTCTCTGAGGCTGCCGGTGATTTCGCGACCATGGTTAAGTTGACACGGACACTGGCAATCATTCCAACCGTTATTGTCTTCTCGTTAATTCATGCTCACGTAAAAAAACGTGACGGTTTAACACCCGCAAATGAATCCATTAAATTCACCCAAATCATCCCATGGTTTATTCTATTATTTATTGGCATGGCCATCCTCAACAGTACGGGTCTCATACCTGTTGGCATCAGTCATTTACTGAAACAAATTAGTAAGTTTTTAATGGTATGTGCACTGGCTTCAATTGGATTAAATACAAAATTTAAATCTATGATCAAGACCGGACTCAATCCGTTCCTTCACGGTTTTATTATTTCATTACTGGTTGTGGTTGTTGCATTGGGAGTTGAATTTATGATGGGAATTGTATAGATAGACGACACAAAAAAACAGGAATATAAATCCTGTTTTTTTGTGTCTTATTACAACTGAGGGACTGATCGTGGAAAGAATATGGATTGATAACAATCGTTATCAAATCAACGAGATTAATTATGTATACGGTCATCCAGTTTTAAGACATTGATAGTATACAAAAGAATACTAATAAATCCTATTCTTTCTTACTTAATAATTCTTAACCGTCAATGCAAGGCATACTTGGAATCGATTTCCAATCCGATTCCAAGTCAATGAACCATCTTGTAGACTCATCAAGCGATCACAACTTCTTAACCCAATACCATAACTCTCCTGATTTCGTGGTTCTACGGCAACATCATTCTCAATGATCATCCATACCTTGGATCCTTTCATCATGATTTTCACCGTAACCCCGTGTTCATATTGAGCGTATTTAATAATGTTTGAGGTGATATTATCAAAAATGCGATGCATTAAGATATGGGATACATAGCACCATCCCAGGTCTTGAACACAGTCCTCTACAACAATATCCAAACCATGTACCTCAAGGGAAGCCATTAGTTGTTTTAAAAAGTCTTGCTTCAAGTCTTGAAAAGAGGTTTTAATTATTGGAAAAGAATGATCTTCTTGATTGGCAATATCGGTGAAGCATTGAAGTAACGCTTGCGCTAAATCTTTAACTTGATGCGCTTTTTGATAACAACGTTGAATCTTATCGTGATGCGAAGGATCGAGTGACTGATCATTTTGTAGGTATTCAAGATAACCCAACAAGATGGTCATTGGCGTTCGTATATCATGCGATAACGTTGTGGTCGCATCTTTCAAGGCTTCTTGTGAACGCACAACCATCTCCGTATTCGCAATCAGCGCTTCGCGCATCATATTAATGCCACGCGCTAAATCAGTCAGTTCATCATTCCCCTGCTCCGACACTTTTGTTTCAAGCATCCCACCGCCAATCGCATTCAGTTCGTTGGTAATCGTTTCAATGTATAAGGTCATGCTTCGCAGTAAAATACACATAACCGTTATAAATGCGATAAACGAAACAACCCGATTCACCTGATCAAAACGATCGAGAAATTCAATAATATCTTGACTCATGATATCAACACGAAGGGAATCCCCATCTACCTTTAATCCAAAGGTTTGTAAGGGGTAGGAGGCATCATTGACCGTATCAAAGGATCGCACCTCAACCTCAAGATCATTGGTATACAAAAGTTTTGAATTATTATAGATATAAAACAGTGAATAAGGATATTGCTTAGCCCAATCATTCAGTTGATCAAAGGATTGCTCGGTAATGTTTTTATCCTCAATATACGTTTGTAAAGATTCGACACGTTGAAAAATCGTGTTTCGATTGGGGTGGACACTGGTAATATAGATTTCAGAGAAACGCTGCATCGTAAAATACAAACACGAACTCACGACTGTTGCGATAAAGATATAAACCAAAATTTGAAACGAAAGATGCGTTGGCTTCTTTGTTTGCCTAAAGACCATCGTATGTATACCCTTTACCCCAAACGTTCTTTACAATTTTGGGTTTATTGGGTTCATCCTCAACTTTTTTACGCAGGTTTCGAATATGAACCATCACCGTATTGGAACACGAATAAAAATATGTATCCTCCCATACAATTTCAAAAAGCTGTTCCATCGTATAAATGCGGCCTGGATTCCCTAAAAGAAGCCGTAATATACGATACTCACGTTCTGTAAGATCGAGCAGTGCTCCCTTTTTATAAACTTCATTGGTCCTACGATTTAAACGCAAGTCCTTTGATTCAAGAAAATCGGACTCATACCCTTGTGGTTTGCTTCCGTAATTACAGTAACGTCGAAGCAGTGCTTTCACACGCACACTGAGTTCAAGATACGAGAAGGGTTTCATGACATAGTCATCCGCACCTGCTGAAAATCCTTTGACTACATCTTCTTCTCTTTCTTTTGCAGTTAGAAATAAAATTGGAATGTGATGTGCATCCCGAATTTTCCGGCAAAGCTGAATACCATCAATTTCTGGCATCATTACATCTAAAATGGCTAAATCAAATCCATCATCAAGAGCCTCCAGCGCGTCATACCCATTCGCATATGTCTGCACGTGAAAACCATCGTTTGTGAGTAGTAATTCAAGCAATTCTCTGATTTCAAAATCATCATCAACCACCAATATCCGATTCATAATACATCCTCCTCAAGTAAATCAAGTTTAAATATAGAGATTCTCACTTTTCTTGTCAATAATTGTTATTCAAAATCACGTAAAAAAAACGATCCTGGAAAGATCGTTTTACTTAATTGGGGGATGGTGTGATGTACTCCATAAAGAATGGCCCTCGATTTCGATAGCGTTCAAGATGTCCATTCGCGGTTACTTCAATCATCCCTGCACGTTTGACTTCTGTTCGCTCCAGCCCAATAACATAACGTGTCATGATGGACCCTAAATAAAAAATACATCCCAGTAGAAATACTGTGAGAAAGATGCGTCGAGTTAAGTTGTCAATGCCATACCGGCGATCAAAGGCGTTGGGACGCATTAGAAAATAAACCATGTAAATCAACAGGAGGATGATACAGATAAAGAAACATCCATAAAGAAACATCTTAAAATGGGAGCGATAAACTAAATGCAATTCAGAATAGAGAATCACGCGAACTATCGTCAACATCGTAAAATTAATTACGGCGATTAAGACGATGATATTTTTAAATTTCATAAGTTTTTGATTCATAAGCATCGTCTCCTTCACTTTATTATACGTGAGAAAACGAAGTGTGTCACTGAAGTGGGAAGGTTAAATTAACTTTAAATAAATCGCCGTCAATTTCCAACTTAAACGCGCCCCCCATGACTTCAGTTAATGCTTTTGCGATTGAAAGCCCCAGACCGCTCCCTTCTGTATTTCGGGAAGCATCCCCGCGTACAAATCGCTCCATTAATTCATCCGAACTGATATTTAACGATACATCCGATATATTTTTAATTTCGATGACTGCATTGTGATCAATTTGATTTAACGTTACATAAACACGTGATTTGGTTAAGGAATACTTGCAAATATTTCCAAATAGATTATCCAAAATACGGAAAAGGACATTACCATCTAAATGCGCATGAACCTCATCTTGTATCACAATAAGCTCTAATTCATTCTGATTCAAACGATCACGGTACTCTCCAATGACTTGATCAAGAAGGACATTAAGGTCGGTATCTTCTTGATTGAGAGGGATTGTTCCTGAACTCGCTTTCGATGCTTCAACTAAATCCTCAATTAATTTTTTAAGACGTAACGATTGTCTTGAAAGAACGTTTAAGTATTCCTGCACTTCAAGATCGTCAAACGATTTTTGTTCAAGAAGACCAATATAATTGATAATTGATGTCAACGGTGTTTTGATGTCATGTGAGACATTTGTAATCAAATCCGTTTTCATGCGTTCCGATTTCATTTGTCGCTCAACCGCACGATGCATCCCATCAGATAGTTGATTTAAATCCTGTGCATGGTCTTTTAAGACGCCATTAAGTTTTGAAGTATCAAGGGACTTATCGAAATTTCCTGAAACCATTGCTTGTGTCGCTTCACGGATTGCTTTACCATCAAGTGCAAATTTCAAGATAAAATAGACAACCACCCCTGTTTTAATCAACCAGAAAAACAGCATGGTTCCACTATTATGATTGGAAATTGATATCATCGTTATAAAATCAAACAGTAACGATGCTCCCACAATCATGGAAACTTTTAGAAGCAAGTCACGATTGGAAAATGACGCTTGATACAAACGTTTTATCGGGAGGTAACCCCATCGATAGACCCATGAATTCACAAAGAGCTGTTTTGCTTTAATGCGTTTAATTAAAGAATGATAAAAGACAAAGGATAATCCCAGTCCGATGAGCGAAATGCTCGTACCCATCAAAAAGGCATTGGGAACATCGCGATAGAATACATTAATACTCTCGCCAAGAAGACTCATTGAAAAGCCAAAGACCAGCAAATATAATAACGCAAAAGGTTCTAAAGGTAAGCGATCGAAGGTATTCTGTTCGATGTTACCATCTTCTTGTCGAATCCCTGCATGTTTTGTATATGTAATCATCGATGCAAGCATTAAGAATGCAGAAACAATGAGAATGCCATACAATCGGTAACCAATCTCTAAAAGCGTCGTGATCAAAAGATCCAGGTACCAAAACACATCAGGTGCTCCCTCAACGATTTGGCTTTCAACCCGGTAATCTTTTTGAATCATTTGTGATTTTATATAATTACCACTTGAATCACGTTCATCCACGCTTTGATAATCCGAAAGAGTATAGACTGTGATAAATCCAGATTTAGAAGGGGATTCCTTGCTGTATAGAAGTGCATTGTCCGAATTATAGATTTTAAAAAAATGATTTGGAGACACGACAGATTGTTCCATGTCTATAAGTCCTGCGGAAAAACGTTTGTCAGACGCATTATCAAACGATGACGTTCGAATCAAAGCCTTAATTTGTTCTTGGGCTGTTTCTTTGAAAACATGCTCCCGTAATGCTTCTGGCGTCATGCTGTTCACATGAAGATCTTGCATCTTCACCAGACCATATACACTCCCTACAAATCCCCCAAGGGATACGATAAATACAGCCGCTGAGACGAAACGAATCATAAAATGTTTGCGTTTATTTCGATTCATGGTTTATATCTCCTTCTATTTTATATCCTTGTCCCCACACTACTTTAAAATAACGTGGTTCGGATGGATTGATTTCGAGTTTTTCTCTTAAGTGGCGAATATGAACTGCAACCGTCCCTTCTGCACCATAGGAATGGTCTTGCCATACCTGTTCGTAAATCTGCTTGGGTGAAAAAACACGGTTTGGATGTGCCATCAAGAACTTTAAGATTTCAAACTCAGTGGGTGTACAACGGACGTGTTTTCCATCCATACTCACCGATTTGGTTTCATCATTTAATTCCAGTCCACCTACTTTTAAAATATGTGACGATTCTATATAACCTTGATTAAATTGTCTATACCGACGAAGTTGTGATTTTACGCGCGCAATCACTTCCATTGGATTAAACGGTTTCGTTATGTAGTCATCCGCCCCAACATTTAATCCTAAAATCTTATCCGTATCTTCTCCCTTAGCCGTCAAGAATATAATTGGGATTGTTGTTGTTTGACGAATATGCATTATCGCCTCCAACCCATCCATTTCAGGCATCATAATATCCAGTAACACCAGATCAATCCGCTCCTTCTTAAGCACATCCAATGCTTCGACACCATTAAATGCTTCATAAATCATATAATCTTCTTGTGATAAATAAATTTTTAATGCGTTCACAATATCTCTTTCATCATCACAAATCAAAATTTTAGCCATCTCGTCACCTCATAGTTCTATTATAGGGACTAACTGTTTAAAAACCAACGGGTCAAATGTTTAAGAATTGTTTAAGATACAACATTGTTCTATAATAAATTCAGGAGGACATAAAGATGAATCTAAAAAATAAACTCACACCCATTCAATATGAAGTCACCCAAAACAGTGCCACTGAAGCACCGTTTACGGGCGAATATGATGATTTTTATGAGCCGGGAATTTATGTCGATATCGTAAGTGGCGAACCCCTTTTCTTATCAAATGATAAGTTTAATGCAGGTTGTGGATGGCCAGCTTTCTCAAAACCAATTGATGCATTGCTTGAGGTTGAAGATGAAACACGACGTATCGAAGTCCGTTCCTTAAATGCAGATTCGCATTTAGGCCATGTCTTTAACGATGGACCGAAAGAACTTGGTGGACTTCGTTACTGCATTAATTCCGCAGCGCTTCGCTTTATACCACTTGATCAAATGGAAGAGGAAGGCTATGGACACTATATCCAACACATCAAACATGACTGATACTGAATTACTGGAAACACTTTTAAAAGACACACCCAAACCCATTGTTGTCATGTGGGCTGGTGATTGCTTGGAACATGCCTTAACTCTTTGTCGATATCGTGATGTGCACGCCACCGCGTCCCTTAAAGCAACACGAGATTGGGTTCAAGGCACTATGACGACTGATGAAGCACGAAAACGTGCCTTAAAAGCCCATGAACGTGCACGTGAGCTTACAAAAACAGAACACATCTATTTACTTAGAGCGAGCGGTCATGCGGCAGGAACGACACAGGTTAAAGCACACGGCATTCAATGTGCAGACTATGCCTTAAAGGCAGTTCAAGTTGGAAAACGCAGTAAACGTTCCCTTGAGCGAAAATGGCAACTTGATACGTTGACCAATTATCTCGATAAAAAAACTTCTTAAAAGAACAAAACAAGTTCTTCTCAAGAAGTTTTTTTATGATTAAACCTTGATTCTTTTTTTAATAATTTCATCATATTCCGGTACACCCATAAAATGCATGACGAGCATATAGACCGCAATACCAAAGGCAATCACAATCACAACACCTTTTTTACCCATATCACCAAGCACCGTTGGGTAATAGATGGCATAAACCGCAAATCCCATAATAAGTGAAGCGATCATCGTTTTTGAGAACGAACGCATAAATTGACCCGTTCTCAATCCATTTAAACGGATACGCAGAGCATTATAGAGTAACAGTGATCCGATAAATGCAGCCAATGTGGTTGCAAGTGCAAGACCGGTTACCCCCATTGTCTTTGAAAGCAGAAGATTTAAAACAATATTGGCGACTACAGAAATAACCCCAATACGTACGGGTGTCTTTGTATCTTCCAGTGCATAAAAGGTTTTCGTTAGAACCTGTCGCATTCCAAATGCCACAAGACCCAAGGCATAGAAAAATAAAATTGTACCCGTAACCACAATCGCTTGATCATCAAACTTACCATGACCTAGAAGCATCATAACAATCGGTTTTGAAAGCACCATAATCCCAATTGACGCAGGAATCATTAATAAATTCACAACATTTAATATTTTCGTAACGGTTTCTTTAAGTTGTTCGGTTTCATTTCGAACCGCATTCCCCACTAGGGTTGGATAGAGTACTGTTGCCATTGTTGAGACGAATACACCTAAGACTGCGTCATTGATTTGCGATGCATAACTGATGGCGGAAATCGATCCATCCGCAAATGTAGAGGCAATGGTGCGATCAATGACGAGATTTACTTGATCAATTGAAGCCCCAAGAATAATTGGAATCGCCATCACCGTCATCATCTTCACATAAGGATTGCGAACATCAAAGGTTAAACGACGTTTAAAGCCTCTACCTTTTGATGTTAGGAAGGCAAATAGATATTGAATGACACTCGCAACAAAAATCCCAATGGGTAAGACCATGATATCCGTTTTCACGCTCATAAAAATGGATAGAATCACGACAATATTCATCATAAAACTTCCGATTGGCGCAATAAGAAAGCGATTATGAATCTCATGATAGCTCTCATAAATCGACCTTGCCCCAATAAAAAAGATGGATAACAATGTCACTTTAGTAAAGCGAACCGCAAGTGCCAGTTTGGCTCCTGTATACCCATGTGCGAATACGAGTACAAGTTCTTGGGTAAAGACAAGCCCCAGTAATACAAGTACCAAAGCTAAAAGCGCAATCAAATTGAGGGCATCACTCATGTATCGATCGGCAATGCCTTCACCGTGCTCTTCTGATGCTCGAATATAAACCGGAATAAACGTACTTACCAATCCGATTGCTACAAAACCAAAGATAACATTAGGAATACTCCATGAAGTAAAGTAAACATCCGATACCATGGATGTTCCGTAAAAATATGATAAAACAAGGCCTCTTACAAGACCCAATATTTTTGAGATAAGAATTGCGATGGTTAAATAAGCTGCATTTCGTTTCATGGGATTCCTCTTTTCTTTTCTATTATACCCTTTTCAGCGTTGAAACATAACGAAAATGTTGTGTCACACAATTAAACATCATCGAAGGTGTTTTATAAAAAAAGGTTAAAGCGACAGCGCTTTAACCAAAAAGATTATTGATATTTAAAATAATAGAAAACACCAAGTGCCGACCAAATAATCATAAAGATAAATGAGGGCAACTGGAGTTGTCCAGGTGATCCCGGTATGACGAGAAGTCCCACAAATACAAGACTTACTAAAGCACCAGCAGCACTTAAACGCCCCGACGATTTTCGATAGCTAATCATACACACATAGAAATAAACGATGGCCGCTAGAAGCGATGACATATCTACTATATAGATAATCATCTCACGTCCAAACCATGGCGCAACAAGACTCACGATCGTAATAAATAGAATTGCTTTCGTGTACATCCCATTTTGGTTTTCATAGCTATACTTTTCAGGAATGAGTTTATATTGAGCTAATGCTCCAATAAGTTTGCTTCCCCCAAGCATAAAGCCATTAATACCACCCGATACCGCACCTGCAAGTGAAATCAGCAGCAAGATAAACGCCACAAATCCCAAGCGACTTAAAACCGCTGACCCTAATGCCCACTCCTCAAGCAAACCTGCTTGTGGCGCAAAGACCAAGGCTGTCGTGATGTTATTGAGATTATAGAATACAACACCTGCAAACACAGCGAGAATGGTAACCCGAACGGCTTTTGAAGGACTAAAGTCTAAATCTGTTGAAACCTGTGGTATGACATCAAACCCTACAAAGAGAAACGGTGCAATCGCAAAAACTTTCGCAATTTGAGCAAGATCAAAGGTATAGGGTGTAATATAGTTTTCTTTTAGAACGGAAGTTCCTTGAGTGGCTAGCATCATGGTGAAAATTACCATAATATTTGCGACTGTAAGTAAAATCATCACATTTTGAACTTTCGAACTCATCTTAAGTCCTTGGATGTTTATTTTCGCAAAGATAATAATGATAAAGCTTGCGATTAGTATTTCTGAGAGATATACAGAGGTTCCTCCGATATCATAGAGGTATCCAAACGTTACAATTGATCCAAAAAGTTTTTTCACGACAAGCACAAATGCTGTCGCATTCAGAGGCACCATACTGATATAACAAAGAATTAAGAACCAGCCTACAATGAAACCGTGCTTTTTTCCTAAATTATTGTATGTATATGAGAACTCACCACCATCTTCATTATGGGAAGACATCATGACATGATAGCCTTGAACAATAAAGATAATTGCGATGCCACCAAGAATAAGCCCGATCGCAGTGTTAATTACACCGCTTTCGGGCAAGAACTTGGTCCCCGGGAGCGTAAACGATCCCCAACCGATAATTGAACCTAATGCAAGCGCCAAGATATCCAATTTACTGAGTCTTTTGCGCATACTGTTTCCTTAGTTAAAGTTGTATTCTGTAACGATTTTATCACGGCCTGTGACTTGATCGTTAAAGTATTCATAAACACAGATTCCAAGATATGATCCAGAAATATTAATTACATTATCAAATCCAAGGTTTTGAAGTGCCATTACAGCATTATATGAACGTTGGCTTGAACGACAGTGTAAATATACAGGCTTATCCGTAGGAATTTCATCCAAGCGATCACGAATTTGGCTTAATGGAATGTTGATTGCATTGATAAGGTGACTTAAAGCATATTCATGTTCTTCACGCACATCAATAATACATGCATTGGATTCTACCAATTCACGAACTTGCGTTACAGGAACTTGGTTGAAACGACCGTAAAGAAGGTTTAAACCAACAAGCGCTGCATGATTCACAACATCTTTGGCTGTACCAAATGGTGGTGCATAGCATAATTCAACTTCTTTAAGATCTTCAAGCGTTCCACCCATTTGAATCATTGTCGCAATGACATCAATACGTTTATCAACATTTCCCTTACCGATTGCTTGTGCACCCAGTAATTTACCTGTTGGGTATTCAAATAAAAGTTTAAAGTGCATTGGATTTGCATCGGGCATTAACCCTACTTTATCACCCGGGATAATGTAAACAAAGTCATAGTCGAAACCGTTAGCCTTTGCCATTTTTTCATTAAGACCAGTTGATGCAGCGTTCAAATCAAATACTTGTACACATGATGATCCGACAACACCTTTATTGTTATGAGGAATTCCATACATGTGATCTGCAGCTGCACGTGCTTGACGTTGAGCAGGACCTGCAAGTGCAAGACGTGTTGGTTTATGTGTAATTTGGTGGAAGACTTCAATCGCATCACCCACTGCATAAATATTTTTATCGTTTGTAAGATAATTGTGATCTACCTTAATTCCACCAGTAACACCGATTTCAAGATCTGCGGCTTTCGCAAGACTTGTTTCAGGTGCAACACCGATTGCCATGACAACTGCGCCGGATTCTAAGATGGTTCCTGAACCCAGTTCCACACTTGTTTCTGTAATCTTTTTAACGCCATCACCAAGGATTAGGTTGATGCCGTGATCCATCATTTCTTTATGTAATACTTGTGCCATATCATAATCGAATGGACTCATGATTTGATCAATAGCTTCCACAAGTGTTACGTTTTTGCCTGCATGACGCAAGTTTTCCGCAACTTCCACACCGATAAATCCCCCACCAACAACGGTAATGTTTTCAATGTTGTTGTTGACGATATGTCCGTTTAATTTTTTAATATCGACAACATTACGTACGGTAAAGACATTATCACCGTCAATGCCTTCGATACTGCGTGGTAAGATTGCACTTGCTCCTGGTGATAGGACAAGCTTGTCATACGCTTCATCCATTTCTTCACCAGTTTCAAGGTTTTTAACCGTAACGGTTTTCGCGTCACGATTAATTTTTAGAACTTCAGTGCTTGTGCGTGCAATGATGTTATATTGTTTTTTAAATTGTTCAGGGGTCATTAAGACTAAGTCATCACTTGAAGCAACAATGCCGCTTAGGTGATATGGTAAAGCACAGTTTGAGAAGGACACATTCGGTCCGCGTTCAAACATAATGACTTCCGCATGTTCATCTTGACGACGAACACGAGCTGCAACTGAAGCACCTCCAGCTACCCCTCCAACAATTAATATTCTTTTACTCATGGTAGAATCCTCTTTCTTTTCTAAGTTATCGTTTTAAGACTTTATTTTTGTAAATGTTTTGCGAGTTTGTTTCCCAAGTAACCACCGATTACCATCACAACAAGGAATACCCAACCGGATAATGAGAAGTTCGCAATCGGTGTATATAAAGCACCAACATTACATCCGTTCGCAAGACGTGTTCCAACACCCATTGTGATACCACCCATTGCATAAAGCAGTCCATCTTTAACGGTAATGTGTAGCTCTGACATAAATGTATTTTTAAATTTACCTGCTGTCAGTAAGTATACTGCAGTTCCAACAAGGATACCCATGTTTTGAACTGTTACAGGGTTTGCTAAGAATGGTTTTGAGAATACAGCTGGATCCATTTGTGTAAATGATCCCAGGGATTCTGCGGATACACCAAAGAGTGTTAAGAATTTACCAAACCAGAAACCGTAAGGTGTTGATGCACCCCAACCTGCTTTAGTAACACCCATTAATAATGTAAAGAGGATCGCGATGATCACTGCACCTTGTTTTAAAGTCCATGTCTTTACAAAAAGACGTTCATAAGTAGTTTCTGTTGGGAAAGCATAATCTTTTTCAACTTCAAATGATTCCATACTATCTTGGCCTTTTTCCACAAAGTGACCTGTGTATGTACCCTCTTTTTTACGTTTTGCTTCGTATTTGTTCGCAAGCACAACCACAAGACCACAAAGCAGTGCTGTTAAGATTAATGCGCCAAGGTATCCACCAAGACCATCCCATTTAAAGAGGTCTGGTAAGAAGACACCACCTGCTGTTTGTGATCCAACTTCAGATACAAACCATGATGTCGCAACCCAACCTTGTTTTTGAAGAGGGAATCCAATAAAGACCCCAAAGCTAAAGAATACGAGTGTAATTAAAGCACGTGGTAAACTTGTAATTAAATCCGTTAAAACACCGGATGCACAGCAGGATGAGAATGCCATCCCAAATCCGAAAAGCACACCCCCAACAAGTAACCCACCATTAATTGGATTAACCCATAAATCCATTTGTGATGGATCTTGGAAAATCATAAATGATGCGGATAATGCTGTTGTAATAAAGAACATAAACATTAAGGTTTTCATTAATTTTGTGGAACCTGTATTTGCAGCACGGTTCACACTTCCTGCAAACCCTGTTGCAGCACGTGTTAATGTATATCCTAATGCAATCCCCATTACAAGTCTGAATAAATGCATATCAGACGCTAAAAAATTCTTTCCAAGGATGAATACTGCGATAAGCAATACAAATCCAATAATATTTTCTGTCTTCTTCATGTTCTCCTCCTATGAATGACAAATAAGCAAACGACACCTTACATTTATAGGATTATCAGATCCCCGTATCTTTTGCGCATCACCGCATGGATAATCATCAAATGTTTAAGGCTAATCGTTGCCTTGCTCATAAATCGTATCACGTATTGTTGACATTACAACTAATTAACTCACGAGTTTTTACAACTTTAGCCATAATCTGCCCTTATATCACTTTTTTCGATTTAAAAGTGATTTATTTCTTTTGTATTTGTGAAATTAATAACTTGTATCACAAAATTTGACCGTTTTGGCCATTCAGTCATAAGCAATACTTATAACTAAAACCTATTACGTAATAATCTCTGATTATAGCGCATTAAAAAAGCCGCTTAGCGGCTTTGGATACGTCGATTCATTTCTTCAAGTTCTTGGACGCTTAGATAACGCCATTCTCCTACCTTTAAATCACCCAGTTTAATATTCATGATTCGAACCCGGTTTAACGTTGTGACTTTAAATCCCAATGCCTTTGTCATCCGGCGAATTTGTCGGTTTAAACCTTGATTTAAAATAATTCGAAAGGTTTTCGGTGCAACTTGCTCCACATCGGATGGATTGGTCACTTGCATACGATGGGTTTGTTGGTTATAGATCTCGACCCCTTTGGACATTTGGGTAATAAAGTCTTCATCAATCATCTTATTCACCGATACGATATATTCTTTATCATGACCGTATTCTTCACGTAATATTTTATTAACAATATCACCATCATTGGTAAGTAAAATTAAGCCACTGGAATCTTTATCCAACCGTCCTATTGGGAAGATCATCTTTGGGTAGTTCATAAAATCTGAAATATTGCCCTCAATGGCACCATCCGTTGTACATGTAATACCACGTGGTTTATTTAAGGCGATATAAACTTTCTCGTCATCGATGGTCACGTGATTGCCTTCAACGGTTACACGTTGCCCTGGCAGTACTTGTTGGCCAACAATAGCCGTAACACCATCAATGGCAACTACCCCTTCCGCAATATAACGATCTGCTTGTCGACGTGAACAATAACCCGAATCACTGATATATTTATTTAAACGCAACGATTCCCGCGCTTCGTGCTGAATGGGATTGATGTTTTCATTGGCGTTTGATGCTTGTTGTCGTGCTTGTTTCATAAAGTCCTCAATCTATTTTCTAATTATTTACCTCTATTCTACCATTTACCGTATAATATGTCACAAGGAGAATAATCATGATTACCATACAAACAACTACAATTGAACAGGTTTTACCCATTCGCCATAAAGCGATGTATCCTGATGGACCCATAACCTTAGCACAAACTGAGGATGACCTCCATGCAACACACTACGGACTTTTTATGGACCAGCAATGTCTATCTGTGATTACTGCTGTTGACCATGATGATACGATTCAGCTTCGAAAATTCGCGACCCTGCCAAGCCTTCAAAATCAAGGTTACGGGAGCATGTTATTAAGTCATGTGCTATCATTATATAAGGGGCGCATCATTCTTAATGCGCGAACAAGCAAAATTTCATATTATAAACGATTTGGTTTTAGACAAACAGATCAAACATTTACCCGCAATGACATCGACTATTGTATTATGGAGGTATTACGATGACAAACCCTTACCCTTATTCCCTTGATAACAAGCGTTATCAAACTTATAACTATTTTACCCAGAAAACTTATGGCCAAAAAGCATTTAAAGTCAGCATCGATGCAGGATTTACCTGTCCAAATCGTGATGGTACGTGTGGAAGTGGGGGTTGTAACTTCTGCAGTGCCCGTGGATCAGGGGATATGATTTTAAAAAATCCAGACTTAGAGAAGCAAATCGAGCACAGCCAAAATATAATGCTTCAAAAATGGCCCCATGCCGCCAAGATTGCATACTTTCAAGCCTACTCAAATACACATGATTCCTTAGAAAACCTCAAAAAACTCTACGACCCTTTCTTCAATGATGATCGTTTTGTGGGGATTGATATTGCGACACGCAGTGATTGCTTGGATGATGAGAAGATTGCATATTTTGAAGCAATGAGTCGTAAGAAAGACTTGACCATCGAAATTGGCTTGCAAACCATTCATCCTAAAACTTCCGAATGGATGAATCGGGGTCACGATCTTGAATCGGTCACAACTTGTATACAAAAACTCAAAGCAGCAGGCATTCGTACTTGTGTTCATATTATTAACGGATTTCCTCAGGAAACGCCTGAGATGATGCTTGAAACTGCCGATTACCTTGCACGAATGCATCCTGAGATGGTTAAAATACACATGCTTCATATTATTAAGGGAACAAAACTGGGTGCAGAATATCAAAAAAATCCATTTCCACTTTTAACGCGTGATGAGTATGTGGATGTTGTTGTGAAACAAATTGAACGTCTCCCCGAAGATATCGTGATCGCACGACTGACTGGAGATGGTATGGCGGATGATTTGCTTGCCCCAGTTTGGACGATACGTAAAATTGTAGTCACGAATGAAATCGATAAACTTATGGCAAAAAGAAATACCTGGCAAGGTAAATATCAAAAGGAGCGCTAAGCTCCTTTCCTAAATTCAAATCTCAACCGCACCACCCAAGGTGCGGTTGTTTTTGTATAATAAAAGGAGCCCACCCGACTAAAAGGAGCTCCAATATGAAGTATAAACAATTAGATAAAAAAATGAAAGAC
>NZ_SBAR01000006.1:24935-85087 GCF_016617625.1 Erysipelothrix sp. strain 2 (EsS2-6-Brazil) | reverse complement strand
CAATATCTTGATGATATTTGCTTCAAAATTAACTCAATGCCGCGAAAAATATTTGACTTCAAAACGGCCTATGAGATAGACTTTAATAAAAGTAAAAGTGGTGCGGTTGAGATTTGATAAAAGAAAAAAACGTAGCCATACGGTTACGTTTTTTACTAGGACCAACGTTTGGATCAAGCATACGATTGCATCCAATTGTCTTATCTTTAATCATGGGGTAAATGATCGACTAATTTCTTAAATACAGCATGACCTAACGGTTGGCAATGAATCACGTCACTTTTAAAGGTATGCATATTTTCAAAGCGGAGCGTCATTTCTGAATCCTGTACAGTAATGTGATAGTCATTAAAATCATAACGTTTTTTGACACGAAAGAGTTGGTACGAAATAATACGGGTATCATCCAGTTCAAATCGAATGGCATCCTTAAGAATAATAAAGTAAATACACAAAATAGAGACAACCCCACCAAGAGATACATAGATGCCTAAAACATTGGCCCAATCAAGGCGTGTTTGGTTTTGAAGGATCAATGTAAGCACGCTTAAAAAAACAAAGATTATTAGAGCACTTAGAAGATACCTGTTTAAAACACGTGTCAGAGGTCGTTTAAACGTTCTCATCATGACCCTCCTTTTTGTAAGATTATACAAAGTTAGCACGAAATTTTAGTTAAGAACGTGTGATATTTTTATACAAAAAAACACGTTTCAACGATTGTCGATGAAACGAGTTGTGTATATTATCTATTGAATTGTGAGAAGGTCTGCTGTTGAGGGATCAACAGCTTCATCTTCTTTATGAAGTGTAATGGTTTGTCCTGATGTAAAGATAAAAGGACTTACTAAGGATTTGCCTTGTGCTTTCACAAAGTCGATATCAACATGCGTTAAGACATCGCCTTGTTTCACCTTATCACCTTGTTGTACTACAGCATGAAATCCTTCACCTTTTAATTCTACCGTATCAATACCAATGTGTATGAGAACCTCAAGCCCCGAATCCGTTAGAATACCGAATGCATGACCTGTAGGAAAAATCATCGTAACCTCTCCACTCATTGGCGCAACAATTTCACCATCTGTAAGTTCGATTGCGTAACCATCACCCATCATTTTTTGAGAAAAGACTTGATCTGGAACCGACGTTAATGAACGTGCAATTCCAGTTCCAAATGCTTTCATTGTTTCTTCTTTTTTCTTAAATCGTTCAAACATGGTGAACCTCCATTTATATTTTAAAAATTCTGTTCAAACTCGTACTTATGTTAGTAACGAAACCTACTCGTCAATACCTAAGATATCAACAATATTATTTTTATAGAGAATTGCTTTCGCGCCATAAATCGCTTGAATGCCATCTCCAACCACAAGTACATCCGTAGCACCAAGTGCTTTTAAACCTTCTTTGTTTACGCTATCTTGAGATTTTACCGCTACACGCAAACGTGTAATACATGCGTCAACATCTTCAATATTTTCTTGACCACCAAGATATTCAATAATCTTAATG
The DNA here is from genome assembly GCF_016617625.1 of Erysipelothrix sp. strain 2 (EsS2-6-Brazil). Classification (NCBI taxonomy): domain Bacteria; kingdom Bacillati; phylum Bacillota; class Erysipelotrichia; order Erysipelotrichales; family Erysipelotrichaceae; genus Erysipelothrix; species Erysipelothrix sp. strain 2 (EsS2-6-Brazil). The sequence continues at coordinate 83,572 of NZ_SBAR01000006.1, read as the reverse complement.
GAGTCATCTTTTAATGAATCTTTCGTTGTAACCGCTGCTTCTGGAGCTGCCTCATCTTCACCACGACCTGGTGTTGGTACATTGAATTTCAAGATATATGTCTTGAATACAAAGTAATAAATTACAAACCAAAGTGCCCCTACTGGTAAGACATAGAGCCAGTGTGTTTTAGCTTGCCCTTGTAAGATTCCAAAGAGTAAGAAATCAATAAATCCACCTGAGAATGTGTTCCCAATTGAAATACGAAGAACATCCGCAATTAAGAAGGATACACCGTCTAAGAACGCGTGAATTACATAAAGGACTGGAGATACAAATAAGAACATAAATTCAATCGGTTCTGTAATCCCTGTAATAAATGATGTAAGTGCAACACCTAAGAATAAACCACCATATTGTTTGGCTTTATCTTTCGGTACACAGTGATACATTGCAAGACATGCTCCAGGTAAACCAAACATCATCGTTGCGAAACGACCTGCAAAGAATCGCGTTCCTTGTGTATAAAGACCGACATGGTTTGGATCTGCAAGTTGCGCAAAGAATATTTTTTGAGCACCCGCTACAGAAACACCATTTACAACTTCAACACCACCAAGCTCTGTAAACCAGAACATTGGATAGATCATGTGGTGAAGCCCTGCAGCACCACATAAACGCATTAAGAATCCGTAAAGGAATGTTCCGATAGGACCTAAAGTAGCAATAAAGTCCCCGCAACTTACAAGAAGTTGTTGGAAGGGAGGCCAAACAAGATAGAATGCGGCTCCTACAAAAATTGCTGCAAACGAAGTAATAATTGGCACAAAACGGGATCCTCCAAAGAATCCAAGAACTTGTGGCAATTGAATATTGTGGTATCGGTTATGGAAATATACCGCAACACTACCGATTACAATACCACCAATAACACCAGTATCAATCGCTGCCCCTTCAGGACTAAAAATCCCAAGAAGCGCCGTCATGGTTCCATTCATGACAAGATAACCAACAACACCCGCTAAAACCGCTGTTGCTTTATCTTTTTTCGCAAGACCTGCACAAAGACCAATTGTTAAGAGTAATGCAAGATTTCCAAATACAGTACTTCCGGCTGCAGACATAACTTGGAATACAGCCTGTAAGATTGGTTGATTTAAAAATGGATAAGCTGCTACAGTATTTGGGTTTGATAGTGCTCCACCAATCCCTAAGAGCAATCCAGCAGCTGGAAGGATTGCAATTGGCAACATAAATGATTTACCAATTTTTTGTAGTTGTTTAAACATTATTTCTCCTTAATCGCTTCTATAAAGCGTGTCGCAATTTCTTGAGGACGGGTAATGGCACCCCCTACAACAGCACTATGAACCTTTAAATCCATAATACGTTTTAATTGCTCGGGATAATGTATTTTCCCTTCCGCAATTACGGGAACCTTTACCGATTGAACCATCTTCTCTACCAGTTCAAAATCCGGTCCATCAATATTTTTAGAATACGATGTGTAGCCTGCAAGTGTACATGAAACACAATCGAAACCAATACGTTCTGCCTCGATGACTTCTTCAAGAGTTGAGCAGTCTGCCATTGCTAGACGTCCACCATCATGAATTTGTTTGACGAGGTCTTCCGTTTTCACGCCCATGGGACGAACACGGTTTGTTGCATCAAGTGCAATCATTTCACATTCCGTTTCAAGAAGTGCTTCAACCTCTTGATGTGTTGCAGTGATGAACACTTCACTGCCTTCATAGTTTTTCTTAATAATACCAATGACCGGTAAATCTACCATCTTTTTAATTTCATTGATATCATTAACCCCTTGAGCTCGAATCCCTACAGCACCTGCTGCCTTTGCAGCAATCGCCATACGACCCATAATCATCGAGCTTTGTAACGGTTCCCCATCAAGTGCTTGACAAGAAACAATAAGTCCGCCTTTCACAGCTTCTAACATAATCTAACCTCCTCAACACTAAGAGTGTTGTAAATTGTAAATGTGTAGTGCAATATAACCAATTTCTGATTCAGGAAGTTGAATATTAAACTCTTGATCAAGCATTAATGCAAGATCTTCAGAGATTTCATAGGCTTCACAATACCGTTCACGTAGAATATCAATCAATGGATTCGTAAGGGTTACATTATCTTCTGAACGTTTAAATGCAAATTTGAGGTGTGTAATTAAACGTGCTTTTCCCACACTATTTTGAGTGAATTCTTCTGGAATACGATTGTTGATAAAGTCGACGGATGCAGTAATCACCTGAGCATAAAAGGCGCTGTTTGAAACCTTACCTTGATGCATGGCAGCATGTAAATGGAGAATTACCGAGCCAACCTCAGAATGAGGGAGTTCTACATCCAATTCGGCATTGATCATTTCAACCATATGTTTTGAAATATCATAAAGCTCAGAATACATAAGATAGTATTCCTCGGTGAAGAAGTTGCTCATCTTAACGCGATTATGATAACGATAAATCGCAAAATTAATATGATCGAGTAATGAGATATGAATCGATTCATCAAATTTATAATTAAGGGTTTTTTCCGCATAAGCAATTGCCGCTTCCGTAACGAGCAATACCTGATCATCCGTGTTCATAACGATCTTTTCATACTGACTCATTTTATCTAAATCTTGAATACGGTAAAAACTTGTGACAGATTCCTCATCGATGACCGCTTTGCTCTTAGCGTCAAAGCCGATGCCCTTACCAATCAAGATATAGTCATACTTATCAAGTTGGGCAAAGACAATATTATGGGTGAATGCTCGAACTACTTTGAACTGATTCTTCATACGTTCATCTCCTTCTTCCTGGATTACACTAGAGCTCCTGCAACAAAAAAAACAACTATCCTCGCTGAAAACAAGAGCTCACGAAAAAAATTTCGAGTCGCTAATGCCTATATGCGAAATATAGTTGCACGCATATGGATTATAGCCGAAATCCCTTACAAAATCAACGAGTTTGTAAAATATATTTAAAATTTCACATTGTTGAAAATCATTACCGGAATATCTTCCATTTCTATACATATATTAAATTAATTATCATTTTTTATCAAATTTATCACCAAGATATCACAACGCGCCGTTTTGCCACGCGGTTTAATTATTTCAAATTAAGCGTATAATAGAAATATAAGTAAAAAAGGAGTATCTATGATTACGATTAAATCAAAACGCGAAATTGACGGTATGTATCAATCCGGTCAATTACTCGCATCCATTCATGAGGCTTTACGAGACTTTATTAAAGCAGGAATATCAACACATGATATCGACCAATTTGTACAAAAAATGATTGAGGACAACGGTGGCGTTGCTGCCCAAATCGGTTATGAAGGTTATAAATACGCAACATGTTGTAGTGTAAATGACGAAATGTGTCACGGCTTTCCTACCCATAAAAAATTGAAAGATGGCGATCTCGTTAAGGTAGACTTTTGTGTTGATCTTAATGGATTTCTTTCCGATTCATGTTGGGCATACTGTGTTGGAAATAATCCAAGTCCAGAAGTAAAACAATTAATGGAAGTTACTGAAAAAGCACTTTACATCGGCATCGAACAAGCCCAAGTTGGCAATCGTGTTGGTGATATCGGTGCAGCCATGGATGAATACATCACACAATTCGGTTATAAGATGTCATTGGATTTTTCAGGACACGGGCTGGGTCCTACCATTCACGAAGAGCCCATGGTTCCTTTTGTCGGTGTTTACGGAACAGGTGCTAAGCTCAAAGAAGGCATGGTGATTACGGTAGAACCGATTGTTAATGAGAGCACACCTTATGCGAAATTAGACGATAACGGCTGGACTGCCCGTACCAATAACGGATGTCTTAGCTGTCAATATGAACATACTTTCGCCATTACGAAAGATGGTCCCTTCATTACAACTAAACAAAAATAAAACGTTCCGGCATCAGCCCGAACGTTTTTTTTATGCATCTGTGTATTTTAATTTACGTCCACAATATTCACAAGGAATGGTTTCATGTTGGATTACTTCATTTGAAGCACCACACCCAGGACAGCGAATCATCTTCGACTGGACGCGCGCTTTATAATTTGAGACAAATAAACCTTCAATCATTTTTGAATCACGATTAACACTCATATCTTGAAGATAACCTTTTCGTACAAGTTGATCTAAATCTTGTAAAGTCTCTTGATATGTTTGATCCATTGATCGCGCAAGGGTATCAATCGAAAAAATTCCTTTTTTAAAGATAAGTTGATTGTATGCGAGATATCGTTCTAAGTTTAAGTTTGATTTGGTTGCGGAATAAACCATCGCCAAGCCACCAAACATAAATGCAACACCAAGAATCATTCCACTGTAATCATATCGGTATGCATCTTGCACTTCCGTGACCAATCCGAAAAGTCCAAAGAAAAACAGCACAACACCCCACACTAAACGTCCTGTTTTGCGTTGATAAAGTCTTGTTTTGGGGTTAATAGTTATTTTTTTAAATTGCATAGTCTATTTCATTTCCAAGCGATCAGCTTTATGCTTAACAATTAAAAGTAAGATGATAAGAAGTGCATGAATCACAATTTGACCAATTAAAAGGGTTTGGTCTGCTTGATGAATAAGAAATGCTACGATAAGTGTATAACTGATTGATAAGAGTGCATAGAGTGCTGTGATGGTCGTGATACTGCTTTTTAAGAATGTTGACTTCATCGTACCCACAAACCCGGTGATTAAAAAGAAAACAACCTCAGTAGTTAAAATCCAGATAAACGATATCTCGGTAATCACCCCACTGAGATATCCAATCAAAATCGTCGCAAGCACGGTAATTAATCCGATGATATTATAGTTTTTATTCATGGTCATCAACCTTCTTTCCACATGATCCACAGAATTTCGCATTATTTGTTAACAGTGCGTCACATGATGGACATTGTTTTTGAAGTTGGATTCCGCACTCATGGCAAAATTTTTGCGAAGCATCCTTGAGGTCTGCATGACATCAAGGACATTGTTTTTCTTCATGATTAAGCATTTCGGAACATGTCCCACAAAACTTATCCGAGTCCATGACTTTCGCACCACAATGAGGACACGACGTATCCACATCAACACTTAGCGTGCCCATGGTTTCACTCATCGTTTTACCAAGACCTGCGCCAAGACCTAATCCCATTCCAGCCCCCATAACACTACCCAAACTTCCTTCATTTTGCGCAGCACCTACCAATGTATCGAAAGAACGCTCCTGTTTGTAGTCGTATCCAACAATATCCATCTCAGCACGTTTTGAAAGTGCTTCTTTAAGACGCATAACCGCAGCATCAGTATCTGGAACACTGATATCCGCAATATAGAAATTTAAGAGTTCAATTCCATATTCAGAAAATGTTGGCTGCATTTGTTCTTTAACGTATTCTGAAAGTTCTTTAAGATATGCATTCAACTCCAGCACGGTAATACGTTTTTCCACAAGGTAGGTAGAAATTGCATCTTTCACATGCGTGTTATAAAATCCTCTAAAATAGTTAATAATTTCATCACGACCAAAACTTTTTAACGTTCCAACAAGTTTTATGAGAAATGCCTTTGGATCGTTGACCGTAATTCCAAATTGACCGTATGCGCTTAAAGGCACGTAGATCCCATACTTAGGATCTTGAATTTGAATGGGTGATGTTGTTCCCCACTTAATATCAAGTGTATGTGCTTTATTAACAAACCATACTTCAGCCTTGAATGGCGATTTCTTACCAAAAGGTAGGTTGACGATTTTATTTAAAAGCGGAATGTTTGCGGTATCTAAGGTATGTCTTCCTGCTTCAAAAACATCATAGGCAACGCCCTCTCTATATAAAACTGCCGCCTGTGATTCATTCACAATAAGTTGTGTAAATGTTGTGAGTTCATCGCCTGGATATTTCCAAGCGAAGATATCTTGATTTCCTTCATATTTAACGATATCAATTAATGCCATAATAAGCCTCCTATTTTTCTAGTGTAAAGGTTCCCGTTAATAAGGTGCGGTTACTCTCTGATACAACGGTGAATTCGAGTTGATCCCCGCTATTGATTTTCATGACAGAATTGCTGTGTTCTTCCAATTCATACAAAACTTCTTTCGGTTCATTTGGATTAATGAAGCTTCGACTTGATGCTGGATAATTCGAACGTTTACGCCCTGTATTGACCGATTCAAGTGCCGTTTGTAAATCAGTCACCTGGATTGGTCGGGTACCGTGATTTTCAAATCGGACCCGATACACCATAGACCGTTGCACCCCTTTTTCCGCGTAGCGTCTTCCTTCACGGTAGGATGGTTTGTATTCAGCATTAATAAAATCGATACGTTCCAACGTTGCGGATAAAAGTCCGTCCTCAGATTTAAACGTAACATCGGGTAAATATTGCTCAGTTACCACACCATGACCATTCGCTGAACGCAGCATGTTTGTCGGTAATGCAGCTGATGTATCATAGATTTTCGCAACTTCGGTTTCAGCAATCGGAAGATCCAATTGACGATAACTTTCAAACAAGCGATCATCCGATAAGTCATCTTCAAAATCGATTTCAGGCGACTCCACTTTAATGCCGCCATCCATAAAGAGATTGGCATAATGAGTCGGACTCAACGCAACCAAGAGATCTCCTGCTTGGGACGATTCGGGTTGTATCGTAATTTGCCCGCCCGTTGCAGATGCACTGGTCCAATTTAAATTTGGGTAACTGGCATCGGTTTTAATCGCGGTAAGATAATCCCGTTCAAAATTGAAATTTTGAAAATTCTTCACCACAATTGGTTCTTGTTGGTGATTTTCTATAACTACATGGATAATCAAATACCGTTTTGTTTTTGCCGTTCGTGATGCAGTTCCAATCTGAATTGCTTGTTCAAGTTCAACAAGTTCATATCCTTGAAAAACAACATCAACTTTATTGGCATTATAGGTGTAGGGTTTTTCCAGTTTGAAAAGTGATTGCGAGACTGGAGCACCCAATGACTCAAAATAAGTATATGTATCGGTAAAGTCATAGGATCCCGTGATGGTTTCATAGTTTTGCACATTGGTATAACGGGCTGAACGCATTTGCGCTGGGCGATTTTCCCATCCCAACCATGTTACCGTCATCAATCCCACCAGAATGAGCAGAGCCAGCACTTTATAATCTTTAATCCGTTTTTTTAATTGTTTACAATTCAATGCATCCACCCCTTTTTTATCTTAATTTTAGGAGTTCCCAACGAATTTCATGGTGCAATGTTATAAAACATTAGTATTATGTTCTAAACGTCAAAAAAAAAGACAGTTTATACTGTCTTTTTATGATTTTCAATAATTTCTAAAATGGTATTAAGATAATGTTCATCATAATCTACTTGATAATCTGCATAAGGTGCAAGGCGTTCATTAAAGTTGATCATAATTCCGGGATTGGCATGATCGAGCATCTCGATGTCATTAACATCATTTCCCATTGCAATATAATCATCAATTCCCAAGCGTTTTAGCGCATCATATTTGGACGTTTTAAACGCGAGAATATCTAAAGTATCGGTGGATTCATGCCGATAAAAAGAAACCGGCAAATCACTGAGACGATCATGAACACGATTCATATCTTCCGCTTCTAAAACAATCAATTTCATGACTCCATCCAAAGTTTCAAAAGAAACGTTATTTCCAAGATTTCCACGATTAACATATTGCATCAATTCATGAGATCCATCCCCATTATAACTAAAGTCCCATTTCCCATCCGCCAAGTAGACTACCGATTCATCTTCCAAAACTTCCATAATTGACTTTAATAAAGTGGGTTCAAATAAACACACATCCACAATCTGATTATTTTGAGAAATAATTGACCCATTACCGCCAATTAACGTATAGTTTCGATAACGTTCTTTAAGAACGGGCAACATATCACGGATCGGTCTTGCGGATGCAAACATTACGTGATGGCCTGCTTCCTCAAGCTTCTCCAAGAGCTGTGTCCCTTCCTCACTTACATTCATATAGTCAAAGCATATGGTTCCATCAATATCAAAAACACAATTCATAATTTGCCTCTTTATTTTCTATTTGTTTAAAAGTAATCCGAAAAATATACACGGTCAGATACAACAATGCGTTATAAATTTCTCAGCGCTCGTTGTGAGCCCACAATACGTCCCAGTCGTGACAGATAGGATACGGATTTATATCCCATTAATAAGGTCGTCAAAGCCCCAATATCCAATTGAATTTCAGGCCCAATCGGTTCAGACGTAATGACAATGTGCTCCTCCTCATCCCAATTAATTCCGAAAATACGATGATTCCACGGTGCTGCTTGATCTTCCACTACAAAATGAAAGGGTTCACAAACATCCGCGAAAGGATAATTACGAAGAAATCCTTCTACATCCACAATCCGAGCCATATAGTACGGTTGAATTGTTTCCACAATATCGCTGTCCTCTAAGTAAAATGCAATCGGTTCTCCCGAATAATTTTTACCACTCACAGATTCAATCATCGAAAAATGAGCTGCAATAAAATTCCAAATACCTTTACGCGCATCTTGGTTAATAAAAATCATCTCTTTAATATTGAAAATCTCATCCGAGATCCAATAAAAACATAATCCGGTGGGTTCTTCATCCGCATTATAATAAACCGCAGCAAAACGATCTTCTTCATTTTCCCAGCGCCAGTATTCCTCCCACGCTAAACGGTCACGAATCATGGCCCCATGGTTATTTCGTGCAAACTGATCATAGACACGATAAACATCCTCGTCATCAATTTCTAATCGTTCAACATGTCCTTTGACAGGAACGGTTTTTGGAAGTTGAGTGTCTTTAAGGGTAAAGGACATTTGGTCGGAAATAATCTCCCAACCTTTATGTCGGTAAAATGGAATACTATAAGGATACAAATACGAAATGTATTGCTTATTCTCACGCATGGATTCCAATGCTTTTTGAATTAATTCTCGAACAAGACCCATATTGGCATACTCAGGATACGTTCCAACACCTGTAATACCACCCATTTGATACAAGGTCCCATGGACATTCACTTCACAGGGATAGATTGCGATTTGCGATACGAGTTCATCTTGGTTGTACCAACCAAAAACATCAGCTTGACTCAAGATTGGACGTTTCGCACGTACAATTTCATCTTCGTCTTCATATCCCGAACTGATTATTTCTTCCCCGGTAACTTGAAATACATACCGCAACAATTCATTAAACTGATCGATATCATCAATGGTTACGGGTTTGAGTTTTAGTTTTCTGTGCATAGAATGCTTACTCATTCTTTCACCTCTTTGTTTTTATTATAATTAAAAATAAGTTACATTACAATTGGTTCAAAATTTGAGTATTGTTTACAAACTCAAAAATACGCGAGTCCTCGTCACACACAAGTTTTGAGACACTTAGATTTTCTGGACTTCGATTGAGCCAGACACCCTCTGTATACAACTTAAACAGTTGTGCACAAACCGCACCGTGACAAACAAGCATCACGTTTTCATAGCCTTGTTTTCGTGCATCTTCCAATGCATCATCAAGACCCGCTACTATGCGTTTTTCAAAATCAGCGGCAGATTCCGCACCACAATCTTCAAATTGATGAATCCAGTCGAGACGATCAATCATATTCACTTCTTTTTGTAAGTGTTCAAAGTTATCATACCCGCGATCCTTTGCGATTTTATTCCACAATTCCACAACCGGAACCCCTTCAAAATGACCAAAAAAGAATTCACGGAATCGACGGTCGGCTTGCATTGGTAAAGCATGGCCGTAACCTTCCGCAATACAATCACGCGTTTGGTATACACGACCGCTGTCACTTGAATAAATTGCATCAAAATTAATTGTTTTCAAGTTTTTTCCTAATTGACGTGCAAGCACTTCACTTTCTTCAAGTAAAGGGGTATCACTCCACCCTTGCATGCGATCATAATTATTAAAAATCGTTTTTCCATGTCTAATAACATATACATTAATTGGTTTACTCATATTTACCTCCAACAACCATACTTTCATAGTATAGCAGTTTCTAAACATTCCTGCTTTGAGATACCCCAATAAAAAAAGTGCACACGGCACTTTAAACAGATATTGATAAGCATGTTGCTGTTCCAGAAATGTGGATATCCTTTGTATTGGCCTCAAGGAAGAGTGTTTCTCCTGGTAGAAGGGATAGTTTCTGTTCTTGATGAATCACATCCATCGACCCCTCTAATACGACCCACGCTTCAAAACTCTCCGGACCTACAACATACTCGAAAGCACCCGATAGATTCATTTTTGAAGTTTGAAAGTAGGGACATGATACAAGGCATTGTTTTTGATAATTATTATGGACTTCAAGGTCGCCTTGGGGTTTGAAGTCGGTATCCAGTGGTTTTAAGTTTGAAACATCTAAAGCTTGTTTTAGATGTAGTGGACGAAGATTACCGTAGACATCCTTTCGGTTATAATCATAAACACGGTAGGTTGTATTGGAATTCTGTTGGATTTCACAGATAACAATTCCTGCGCCAATGGCATGAATGGTTCCTGCTTCCACAAAGATTACATCACCCTTTTTAACAGGTACACGGTTTAAAACATCAAGTACCGTATTCGCTTCAATTGCTTGCGCAAAATCATCACGACTGATTTTATTTTTGGTTCCATAGTAAATAGCGGAATCGGGTTCTGCTTCAACGATATACCACATTTCTGTTTTTCCGTATTCCCCCTCATGCTTGAGGCCATAGTCATCATTTGGATGTACTTGAATCGAAAGATCCTTTTTCGCATCGATAAATTTAACTAGAATCGGGAAGAAATCAAAATCTTGAGCATGTGTACCCAAAATTTGGGTACCATAATATTTTATGTATTCAGTCAGTGTTTTGCCCTCATCCACGCCACTTACAACATAACTGGGACCATCAGGATGTGTCGATACTTCCCAACTTTCTGCCACAATATCTAAATCTGTTTGTTTTTGATACATTTCTTTTAAGCGTGTCCCACCCCAAAGATAATCTTTAAATGCAGGACTTAGTTTAATTACAGCCATATTAACCTCCCTCAAGGTTGGTCACGTGTTGTGGCCAACCACAACACTTATGAAAGTGAATTAAACACAAGTAATGCGCCACCGATGATGCCATTGTCATCACCCAGTTTTGCTTTCTCGATTCGTACGTTTTCTTTTTGAACCTCATAAACTTTTTCTTTAACACGCTGTGAAACTTCTTCAACATATCCGTCGATTTTCAGTGCCACACCGCCTCCTAAAACAATAATGTCTGGGTCAATCATGCCAATCATCCCCGCAAGTGCATTTGCAAGGTATTCTTTGCTTTCATCAAGAATGATTTGTGCTTCACGATTTCCCTTTTTCGCATAAGTCACCACATCGCCTGCATGATTTACATCTAGCCCCACTGCTTGAGCACGAGCTAGTATTGCAGTGCCACTGCACATTGATTCTAAGCTTCCAGGCATCAGTGGTTTTAATTGATGTCCTCCAGGAACAAGAATGATGTTCGCAATTTCTTGCGCAAAACCGTGAGCGCCTTGGAATATGTTCTGATTAATAATCAAACCCCCGCCAACTCCGGTACTTATCGTTAAAAATTGAACAACTTCACAGCCTTGCCCTGCACCTAAACATGCCTCAGCAAGGCCTGCAAGATTGGCATCGTTTTCCACAAACACTGGACAATCGAAAAGTGATTCCGCATATTCTTTTAAGGGAAAACCGTGCCATCCCGTTAAATTAGGAGGGGTCAATACGATACCTTTTTTTAGATCTAAGGGTCCTGGACACGACATCCCAACTCCAAGGATAGGTGTGTCAAACGCCTTCACAATTTCATGAATTTTCATAAGATTCGCTTTAGGATCATTTGAATCTGTTGAAAACATATTTCGTTTAAGAATCGCTCCAGCTTCATCAACTAAAGCCACACGTGTATTGGTTCCTCCAATATCAACACTAATCGCATATTTCATGATTTTCACCTCCACATTGACTTAAATGCGATGCTACCGCGCCAATTAAATTCGCATCATTATGGTACGAACAAGGTTTGAGATTGATTTTTAGCTCATCAAGTTGGGCCTCTTGTAATAAGCGATTAATGCGTTGATTTAGTTCGGGAATTAAATCAGGATGTTTTGATACCCCACCACCTAAGACAATACAATTTGGATCTAATGTGAACTGAAGATTGTACAGACCAAGTGCAAGCGCATCATAAAACTTATTGACTTCTTCTAAAGCAATCTGATCGTGCTGCGCACGTTGGAATACGGTTTCTCCCGTTAATGCATCCATTTCAAGTCCTTTGCGTAGACAGTATCGTTCAGCCATGTGTACGGCCGTCGCAGCCATACTCCATGTATTTTCACCATCAAAAATCATGCAGCCAAATTCACCCGCAAATCGTTGTGACCCCCGTTGCAACACACCATCTACAATGACCGCACCGCCAATGCCTGTGCCAATCACGACAAAGAGAAGATTTTTCATGTCTTTTGCGACACCACGCCAAGACTCCGCAAGTGCTGCACAGTTTGCATCATTCTCGATGCTTACAGGAAGTCCAAACAGTGATTCCATTTCCTCTACAATTTTAAAATTATGGATATAGTCGATTGCACTTAGGCCCCCAATAATACCTTGTTTGATATCAACACTTCCGGGTGATGATATCGCAATACCTTGAACAGTATTTTGGTAAGGTTTAACGCGTTCTAACATCTCGTTTTTCAGTTGTTCCCAAGTGGAAGGGGTTTTAAAAGAACCTGGATCGCTTAAAGTATCGCCATCCCATAATGCATATTTCACAGAGGTTCCACCCCAATCAAATACAAAATATTTCATCGCTTATTCCCCCTTTTGATGGTGTTCAATCACCGCACGCATCCAAAAACTGCTCTGTTTTGGAAAACGTTTTTGAGTTTTAAGATCAATACGATAAAAACCATAGCGATTGCGATAACCATTTAGCCACGACCAACAATCCACAAATGTCCACAAGTGGTAACCAAAGCAATTTGCGCCATCCGCAATGGCTTGTTCTAAAACCTTCAAGTGATCATAAATAAATTCGATACGATAATCATCTTGAATTACGTCGTCTTCATCGACAAAACGCATCTCATCTGCTACACCCATACCATTTTCAGATAAGTACCAGGGTATGTTGTGATACTCATCTTTTATTAGCGTTGCGATATCACTCAATGCTTCTGGATAGATTTCCCATCCCCGATAGGGATTCATTCTTCTTTCGGGCCATATATACGGAATATAGAGATCTTCTGGATCTTGTGCAGGTGTTTTTGATGTTGTGGGTGCTTGAACACGACGCGGTTGATAATAATTCACTCCGATAAAATCCAGTTTAACATCGGAAATAATTTCTAAATCTTCAGGATTTGTATCTGGCATTAAATCATGTTCAAGGAGTAACGCCTTCAAGGGCTCGGAAAAGGTTCCAAGTACCATACCATCAAGAAAACTTTTGGTATTGAGTAAGTCGGCTGCTTCCTGCGCTTTCAAATCTTCTTCCTGAACACTTTTACCATAGACTGGCGTTAAATTTAGAATTGTACCGAGTTTGGCGTCGGGTTTCACAGCGCGCATCGCTTGAATCGCTTTCGCATGCGCTAAGATTGTTTGATAGCCCGCATGAATTGCCTTCTTAAAATCATGGATTGCAGGGTAGTGATATCCATAAAGATAACTGCACTCTACATGCACAATAGGCTCATTAAACGTTGTCCAATATGTGACCAAATCTCCAAAAGTCTCAACACAGACTGAAGCATAGTAAGCAAATGAATCGCTTATACCCTCATACTCCCAGCCACCTTTTTCCATGAGCCACCAAGGCATATCAAAATGAAAGAGATTAATCACCGGTTCAATACCCGCTTCTAACATGGCACTGAAATAATCTCTATAAAATGTGACAGCTTTCTGATTTAAGGTTTCACCATCAGGTAAAAGGCGCGTCCACGCAATGGATGTGCGAAATGAATTTAATTTCATCGCTTGCATGCGTTTCACATCTTCGCGGTAATGATGGTAAACATCACTTGTTTGATTTGGTCCTATTTCTTGATCAAATTGATTTGGTTCCAATTTATGCCACATATCCCATGTACTTGGACTTTTTCCATCGACATCCGCTGCACCTTCTGTTTGGGGAGCAGACGTTGCTGCCCCAAACCAGAAATGCTTTGGAAGACTGAAATCATTGGTCGGTTTCATCATTGTCCCTCCTTTTTAAAACGAAGGGTCACAATTTCTGCCGGCTTTATGATGCCATCAAAAACTCCGTTATCTCGTTCTAAAACATCTGATTTCATCACCGTATGATTTGGCAGACAAACCTCCAAAGCATCACTGCATTCCGATTCCATATTGAATAAACGTACAATAGGATCTTTCCCATGCTCTTTACGTTTTAAAGCAGTCATCCACATTCTTTGACTCTTTAAGCTTAGATAAGTATGGGTTGGGGCAAGAATTCCTTGATGATGCTTGCATTGCTTCACTTGGAATCCAACTTGTTTTGCTTTCACAGTTTGATACATATTCACACGATTCGTATCGTTATGACATCCAAAATAGAGTGTCGTATGATGATCACCCAAACATTGTGCTTCAGGTGTAGGGAAGTATCCCCAATCTCCCATTTCCCCAACACTTCGAAGTAATGTAACAGCGATTGTGTCGTTATTGACTATTTCATATTCATTCAAACCAATATTCCCAATAACCACGCCTTGTCCGTGTGTATAGAGACCACAGAAAGCTTGTTGGTGTTGGGGATTCGAAGGATTCTCCCAAGATTTGCTTACCGCATTAGGACGAGTAACCACTTCAAAGATACTTTCTGCTTGATGATGTGTTGTTTTAAATCCAACATCAAAACAAGCACGCAAACGATGATCTTTCATTTCATTTGTAAATCGGGTATCAATTTTTAGAACCGGACTGTTTTTTTCTAATGTGAATTCTGTAGTAATTGCGAGCGGTGCTGTTTCTAGACTTCGTTTAGCGTTCCGTTGGCGCATTTCTGTAACCGAAATTTGTTCGTACAATAAAGATTCATCGGCACTTACAGGAATATCAAGATTTTGAGTCATAGCGACACGTTGAACCAGTGGACTTCGTTCAAGTTCTTCAATTGTCGCTTGAACATTACGACTTGTAAGTGTTTGCTCCCCATAAGGTTGTTTAAAAATGTATTCATTTCCAATATCACCCGCATCATCGTAATAAAAGACATCTAAGTATGACTTATGATTCGCTTTGTCATAAACATCAACCGCTCCATTTTCATGAATGGTCACTTTTAAAAATTGATTTTCGAGCACGTTCTTTTCGATAAGTTCTTCAGCGCAATCAATCGTATTTTCTCCCTCAACCAGTACAAACGATTTCCAACTTAGGGCCGGCAGTTCACAAGATAATCTCACCTTAACGCGTTTGGACATATGCGGAACGCGGAAACCATCTTTTGGTAGGTCATAATCAAACTGTACCCACGAATCTAATATTTCTGCTTCAACCTTATGTCCTTGTTCATCTTGAACACATAAGTTTGGAAGAACTTTCGCTTCAAGTTCCTTATACAACTGGTCTGGTTGTTCGCGGTTAAAGTCTAAGCGCTCCAATTCAAGAGTGATTGTCACTGTTTCATAGCGTTTGATTCCAAGTGTATTAAAAATTGTAAATGGACGACTGTTCTCTGGGAACATCGATGTATCCATTTGCTTCTCTAAATGATCCAACGCGAGATCTTTGACATAGACTCCAACTTCTTCAGCGTTTTCAAAACGGGTCATCATTTGGCGATGAACTGCATCAACCGAGCAACCACAAATACTGTCATGAGGATGATTTTGCATTAATGTTTTCCACGCATAACGAAGCATGTCATGTGGATAGTCATTTTCCATTGCCATTGTAGCGAGAGGTTCCGCAACAAGTTCAAGAAGATTTTGTACTTCTGTATTCTTTTGTTTTAAATAAACACGTGACGACGACGTATTCGCAAGAGTATACCACCCGTCCGTTTCTTGACTTGTAAGCTCACCCTTTACCCTTCCCAAATCATTGGGTAATTCAGCCATCACAGCTTTAAGATAATCATCAAAATTACTGTGAATGAATTCATAGTCTGGATATAGCTCGTTCGCAAGGCGGATGGCCTCCGCAACATTTTTTTGAACAGGTTGATGATCAACACCATTCATCATGAGGAGATGACGTGTGGATGCATACTTCTCAACATCCGCAAGTTTTTGATTCCAAAACGCTTGGGCAGCATCTTTTTCAACGGGTATTTCATTACCATTGCTATACCAGTTCGCAAAAAGAATACTGAAAATTTCAGTTTGATCTGCACCTTCCCACATAAGTTCGGAGTAATTGGAAACATAAGTCTCATCCACAACAACATTATTAAATCCAGTCGTTTTTACTCCACGTCCATACGCAACCGCATGAATATCTGCTTGTTTCATCAATTGTGGCGCTTGTCCCATGTTTCCAAATGTATCCGGGAAATAACCCAACATTACTGGTTCTCCCCATTGTTTACTTTCATCAAGTCCTACCAACATATTTCGTGTATTCGCCTCAGCGCTGATTAAAAAATCATCTTGAAGAATATAGAATGGTCCCACTTTTAGTTTCCCAGATTGCGTTGCCTCAAGAACTTCTTGACGTCGATGAGGACGAACCGCTAAATAATCATCAAGTGGAATGGTTTGTCCATCCAGATGAAAACTTTTAAATTCTGGGTCTGTTTTAAATAAATCCAAAAGATCATCAATAAGTTCAACTAAACGCATATGGTGTTGCTCGTAAGGTAAATACCACTCTCGATCCCAATGACTGTGGGATATGATATGTACAATTTTTTTCATCTTTATTGTTCCTTTCCAACACGAATTCCGAAGTAGTCCATAACCAGTTCACAGAACATCATGTTTGCCCAAGAAAACCACTCACGTGTATATTGTGTTGGATCTTCTACATTAAAACTTTCATGCATCATTTTCGTACCACCATCCGTTTTAACAAGCGTATCGATAATTTGCTTTTTCTCTTCGAGAACAGGTGTAGTCAATCCTTCAATTGCCAGTGCAATTGGCCAAATATAACCTTTAGGTGTGTGAGAACTTCCACACCCTGATGCGAAAGTTCCCGATTCGAAATATCGGTTTGATGGACTTAGAATATGATTGCGCGTACGAAGATACATTGGATCATCCCATGCACAGTACCCAAGATAGGGTGCTGCTAAAAGTGAAGGAACATTTGGATCATCAATCAGACTCGAATTGCCAAGACCATCCACTTCATAGGCATAAACTGATCCATAATCTGTATCCACAACGCCAAACGATTCAATTCCTTCTTTAATTTCATTACGAAGTTTTTGTGCCCGCTCTACAATTTCCGAGTCCTTTAGAATATCAGAGTATATTTCTTCTATATATTCCAGAACAACCACCGCAAACATATTTGAGGGCACAAGATAGTGATACTCACACGCATCATCACTTGGTCTAAAACCAGACCATGTCATCCCTGTATAAGCTACAGGTGTTCCGCGACCTTCATTTACTAGAGTATCCTCAGGACGATCTGTTGGACGCGTAAACGTATATGGAGATGTTTCATGATTTTGTTCTGTTTCCCATACATCTAAAATTGAACGTACTGCTTGCGTATAAGCTTCACTAAATACCCGAGTATCTTGAGTAGTTTGGTAATAGAGATAGGACAATTGAATCGGGTAACATAAAGAATCGATCTCATATTTACGTTCCCAAATAAACGGTGTCATGTAAGTGTTATCCGTTTGGTGACCTGCTCCATTTTCCCTCTCATTAAATGCATTCGCATACGGTTCATGGTTAATACAGAAAATTTGACGATTGATCAACCCTAGAATCATTTCTTTAATGGACTCATCTTCATTCGCGAGAACTAAATAAGGGCGAATTTGTGCTGTAGAATCGCGAAGCCACATCGCAGGTATATCACCCGTTAAAACAAACGTATCATCTTCTGCAATCCGTTTAACCGTTGTGAGTAATGTATTGGAAAAGACGTTTTCAAATATTTCTCCCCAAGCTTTATGTTCTTCACCACATTGCGTTTGAATTTCGCGAATCAGCTTCTCTACTGATTGCGGTACCGTATTGTAAGTTGTCATAAACCCTCCTAGTTGATATATCATTTTATGATCACTATTTACACAATCATTGTATGATATACCAACATTTAAAATAATGGACAAATTATAGGTTTTTAAGTACGTTTTATTGGATTGATTTAAGCCTTAAACATGCTATAATTTCGATATGATATATCAACTAGATAGAGGTGCGAATCATGACAAAACCCTTATATGAAAAAATAAAAAACGATATCCAACGAGATATCATGAACGGAACCTTATCGGTACACAGTCAATTACCGACAGAACTTGAACTTTCCACCACTTATGGCGTAAGCCGTATTACATCAAAACGAGCCCTAAACGAACTTGAACAAGATGGTTTAATATATCGTGTTCAAGGAAAGGGGAGTTTTGTAGCAGAATCCAATACAAAAAAAACATCCGAAGATGTCTATGATTTATTATTTATGATGCCTTTCCCCGATGCTTCGAATTTTGGTGATTACACATCCGGAATGCTCCAAGCTCTACAGGGAACGCCTTACCGCTTACAGATTCAACGCTACGATTTAGAAACGCAATACGATGATTTCGCTGGCGTTATCTTTTATCCCATCGACAATCACGATGCACTGGAAGCCGTCTTTACTCTCTATGCACGAAACATCCCGGTAGTAATCTTGGATAAGGAAGTTTCCGGTATGCCAATCACAACCGTGGTTTCAAATAACGATCAAGGTGGTTACGAAGCAACTAAACATCTGATAGAACAAGGTGTAGATGAAGTCTTGTTTGTGACTTCGGAAGATATTGAGAACGTGTCCTCGATTCGTACACGTTACTTCGGTTATTTAAGAGCACTGTCAGAATCATCTGATTACACGCATCAAAATCCAATTTTATGGTCCCCATCTGATCGAACCTTAGATTCAGACTTCTTAGAAAGACTACAATCCAAGCATTGCGGACTTGTGTGTGGCAATGATATTTTAGCTCTAACCTTAATGGCTGAACTCAAACACCTCGGCTTTCTCATTCCTCAAAACTTAAAGATTGTTGGATTCGATAATACACAAGCAAGCGCATATGTTGATCCTCCTCTTACAACCATCGCTCAAAATTTTGAGGAGATAGGACGTGTCGCCATGAATGAGTTACTTTCACGAATTAAAAATCCAAGTCATCCGGTATCCCGTCAAGTCCTTGACGTAAATCTTATAAAGCGAAATTCTACGAATTAAAGGAGACTCTATGAAATCACTTAATATCGATACACGTATTGGTACCAATAATCAACACAGCTTTTCAAGAGGTAATGCTCTACCCTATACAGGTGTACCCTTTGGAATGAATTACTTCGCCCCACAAACTGATGGATCCAAAGGAAGTTGGTGGTTCCACCCGGAAACAGAGACCTTTCAAGGTTTTCGGGTAACGCATCAACCCAGTCCTTGGATGGGGGATTTTTCGTCCATGTTGATTAGTCCCTTCTCTGGAGACCAACGCATCCATTCACTTTATGACATTCAATCCACATATCGCAAACAGGAAGCAATTTTCGAACCACATTATCTAAAACTCTACAGTCCGAGATATCAACTCACAAGTGAATTAACACCTTCAATGTATGGGGCTACTATACGACTACAAGGCTCACAAGCCATTTCTGTAGCATTCAGCGCCATCAACGAGATTGATATTTCTCAAGACGGTCAAAACCTAGTCGGTTGGGTATCGAATCCTTCTGGATGTGAGGACCCAAATCTTAAGATGTATTTTGTATTCACAATGACTCAGCCTGGGACCTTGATTCAAGAAAAGGATTTTTATGTTTTCAAATCCGACGCCAACAACTTACAGATTCACGCTGCTTTTTCCCATCAATCACTCAATCAAGCACACTTGAACCAAACTCGGGAAATTGATAATTTCGACGCCATGTGTGATCACGCCCAAATACTTTGGACACAAAATCTTGATCGGATTACGTTTAATCATCACAACCCTTCGCAAAGTCAAATGTTTCGACACTGTCTCTATCGTGCACACTTATTTCCAATGACTTTTTACGAATACGATGAAAATATGAAACCTTGTCATTATAATACAATGGCAAAACAAACCAAACCGGGTTATATGGTTACCAACAATGGCTTTTGGGACACATATAAAACAGTCTTCCCTCTTATGAGTCTTGTGAATTCTGATCAATATGCATTAAGTCTAAAAGGATTTTTAAACCACGCCAACAATACCGGTTATTTGCCCAAATGGCTTTCTCCCGATGAACGTGGACTCATGCCAGGAACGCTCATAGATGCAGTAATATGTGATGCCATCTTAAAAGGCATTGGAACTGAAGATGCGGATCAACTCCTTGCATTTATGATTCATGCAGCTTCTGAAGAATCATCCAATGCGAATTATGGACGTCGAGCCGTTCGCGACTATCTTAAGTACGGATACGTACCGAATCACTATCACGAAAGTGTCAATCAAACGCTCGATAATGCGTACTCTGACTTTTGTATCGCGCAAGTTGCAACGTATTGCGGAAAACCCGAGCAGGCAGAGACCTATCTCAAACGTTCTTACAATTACCAAAACCTTTTTGATCCACAGACCGGGTTCATGCGACCACGCGATACATCCGGAAACCTCGAAGAACCCTTCAACAACCATCGATGGGGAGGTGCTTATACAGAAGGTTCAGCATGGCAAAACAGTTTTGGCGTCTATCACGATATTCAAGGCCTAATCAACTTGTATGGTGGAGCCATCCCGTTTACACAAAAGTTAGATGCACTCGTAAATCAAAAACCAACTTTTGATGTCGGAAGTTACGGTTTTGAAATTCATGAAATGAGTGAAATGGCTGCGATTGACTTCGGACAGCTGGCAATCTCAAATCAACCATCCTTCCACATTCCTTATCTTTATACCTACGCAAACAAAGCAAGCTCAAGTCAAGTTCTTCTACGACAATTAATGACCCATTGCTTCTCTAATTCTTTTCCAGGCGACGAGGATAATGGGAGTATGAGTGCTTGGTACATCTTCAGTGCCCTTGGATTTTATCCAGTTTGTCCAGGAAGTCTCGAGTACGTGATTGGGATCCCTCTGTTGGATAGCGCACAAATTCACCTAAGCAACGGGAATACCTTCACCATCACCACCCATAACAATCACCCGCAATGCAATTTTATAAGTGAAATCCAATATAACGGAAGCCCTTATCATGACTGTGTCTTAACTCATGAAATGCTCATGAGTGGCGGCAATCTCGAGATAACACTCGGTGTTGTCCCCAATGATGGATGGTTTAATGAGAAAACACCCTATTCAAACACAAAAAAGCACATATAAATGTGCTTTTTTTATCGAATGCGTTCCGGTTGTTTGAAATAACGTTCCCGATATTCTTTCGGTGAAATACCGCATTCTTTTTTAAAGTTTTTATAAAAATATCCCGAACTGGTGTATCCCACAAGTTCCGCAATTTCATTAATATTATGATTCGATTTTAAGAGAAGATTTTGGGCCTCCTTAATCCGAAAATGATTTAAGTATTGCGAGAAACTCTTGTTTGTTTCTTTCTTAAAAAGTTGACCAAGGTACATCGCGTTCATATGCAATGTATCCGCAATTGAACTTATGGTAATATCCTTAGCGTAGTCTTTCAAAACAATTTGAAGGACTTTTTGAATATTTGGATTATGTTGTTTTAAGACCTGATCATTGCGTGTCGCCTCTAAAGCATGATGCAAGACTTCGCGAATTTCCGCGATGCTATCACATTTATTTAACTCATGAAGCAAGTCATGATACATCTGTGAACCCACACTTTCATGTTGGCGATAAATATCGGAGAAAATCACAAATCCAATATAACGAACATATTCAGGATCTGCCTCATATTCAAACAGCAGCTTAAACATTGCTCCGATTTCAGATTTAATTAAATGGATATCCCCAATCGATAAGGCATGATGAAATTTTTTAAATGAAATTTCATACATCGATTCATTCTGTTCAAGTTTATTTTTAAGCATCATGCGTTCGGTAATCGGATGGTCTCCGTAGAATCGCGAAACACTTACCAGCGTTTCCGCTTGTTGATAACTGTTTGGTACTTCTTCAAGGGGCACCAACAGTTCCCCCACCGCAAGAATTTGTTTTTGGTGGTTAATATGACTTGAAAGATCTTTTCGAATTGCATCAAACGCAATGCGATTGCCTTCTAAAATCATCACAAGATCGTGATCATCATAAAACGCATAATATTGATTGTGGTCCATAAGACGTTGAATCCATGTTGTTTGTTCCGGTTCTGGAATTTGGGTAATAATCATGCACGTATACAGTGCATTGGCTTGTAATGGTTTATCAACCTGTTTTAGAATACGACGTAAATCCACATTATCAATATCATCATTCACCCATCGTTCAAGCGTATTCTCAAACAGCAGTGTATCCGTATGCGCATGTCGTTTTTCACTATCAAGCTTGGATACTGTTTTTCGTAACGTCTCATTTAACTCATCTTTATTAATGGGTTTAAGTAAAAAGTTCTCCGCCCCAAGACGTATGCCTTCTTTCACATACTCAAACTCTTGATATCCTGATAAGACCACAAAGTTGAAGTTGATATCTTCTTCTTGGGCAGCTTGTACAAATTCAATCCCAGACTGTTCAGGCATGCTTACATCCGTTACCACAATATCCACAGGGTGACTTCTCACAAATTCCAAGGCCTCTTGGCCATTGGAAGCAGTACCTATAGATTGAATGCCTAACTCATCCCAATTTATTATTTTCTGTAAACCACTTAAAATCATATACTCATCATCAACCAGTAATACGTTATACATTTTTATCCCCCTCCTCATCGAAGCGCATGGTGACGGTAAAACCTTTAAGATTATTGATGCTGATTGTCATACTGTAATGAGAATCACTAAAGTATGTTTTGAGGCGTTCATGAACATTTAATAACCCCACTGAATTGTGGTCGTTGATGTTAAAGACAGACTCGTCGATCTGTTTCTGAATATGGGCTAAGCGGGTGTTATCCATGCCTTTACCATTATCAGAGACCTCTAATACAATTTGGCTTGCTTCACGATAGGCTGTAACCTTGATCGCATTATCCACCCGGCCAAAATCAATCCCATGAACAAAATAATTTTCAATCAGGGGTTGCATGGTGAATTTCGGCATAATGATTTGTTCCAAACCGGGTTCAATATCAAATTTATACGCTACGCGATTTGGATAACGCATTTGATGCAAATAAACATACTTCTCGCAGAACTCAAGTTCCTTAGCCAAAGTCGTCGTTTTTTCTAAAGATATATTATTACGAAGTAAACTCGCAAAGGTATAAACGACGTCTGCCAATTCATCGACCCCTTCACTAACTGCATACATACGTATAAATTCGAGTGTATTATAGAGAAAATGAGGATTGATTTGTGATTGAAGGGCCCGAAGATTGATGTCTTGTTGACGAATCTCGAGTTGGTATATTTCCTCCACATACCGACTGATGCTGTCTAACGTTTCATTAATACCAATAGAAATATCCCGTAATTCATCTTCTTTATCTTCGGTTGGTATGCGGTAGTCAATGGCACCATCTTTGACGCGTCCCATGGACTGCAAGATATCATCAACTTGGTGACTGTATCGACCAAAGGTTCTAAAAAGAAGCCATAATAAAAGCACATCCAAAACAATACTTCCCAAAATAACTGAAGCATATGTTTTAAATGATTTCGCGACAATATCTGCGCGATTGACAGCAACTACTACACGATTTCCATTCTGAAGGGGTACTTCATGTTTAAGATAATGTTGATCAATTAACGTACTGTAATCACGTCCTGTCTCATAGCTTTGACGCAACATCACACCCAAACCTTCATCTTCACGATCAGTATAAGCATATTTAATTTTCCCATTATCGGTCAAAATATAGATTGAACGTGGCACGGAATGGTTGATGGAATCAATTTGTGTATTAATGCTTTGTGAATCCGCAATGAGATGGATAATCCCTACAGGATCATACGAATCATAATTGGTTAAGATTCGATGAAACATAAGTTGTTCACCAATATTGGGAACACGCTTTGGTTTATAACCCATTTTCTGTAAGGTATGCGAGTAATACAAATCGTTTGAATTATTTAAAGTAATCATAAACCCCTCAATCCCATCATAACGATCGTAGAGTTTCTGAATATCTTTAGGAAAGAAGATAAAGGGGTCTTGTGATAATTGTTGCGTATAATACGTAGGCAGATCCATATAAAAGTAATCTTTCATACTTTGTACATGATCCGCGTCCGTAAACAAATCAAAAACAATTTTACGCAGATCCTGCTCATAACTTTCAATAATTTCCGTCATTTTTTGACTGATTGCTTTATTCTGTAGTACCGCCTCATCGTAGTCTCGTTTTGATGTGACATACCCTACCGTAATCGCGAAAATTGTAATGATGATGATTAAGATAACCGAATAAGACTTAATCAATTTTTTCATTAAACTTGTGTTTTCTGTATTCGCGTTAAAGGATTTCAATCTTTTCATCAACTTCATGAATCCAACCGTTTAGACTCCAATGCATAAGCGCAATATAGATTCCAATACTACCAAAAAGAATTAATCCCTTATATCGATATGTTAGTGCGAGTACACACATCATTAACATAACGATACGAAAGATTTTGAAAAAATTTACGAATACAGAAATAACACTCAGTTTAATAAGGTTATAGAATTCAATCTCAAATGCGGCATTTAAAACCAAACCGTAGATATATGCAATTGATAGGAAAATAAACATTGCAATCAAGACAAAATCTAACACAAAAAATAATGGATGTTTCACTTGCGTTGCAAGGTACACATTATAACCAATCAAGATTTGCGGTACCAAAACAGCATACAGTAACGCATTCCCACGTTTAAAGTGAGTTTTGAAACATGACACAAGATTACGCCATGCATAACCACGATATTCCCAACCGTGTTCATGATACAAATCCATCAAAACAAGAAACGCTGGACCAACACCTAAAATAACACCACCCATTAAGGTGAGTGCCCAAAACATTAAACTCATCTTCATAACGGTATAAACGCGTTCAAAGACGTTTGTTATTGTTGAAGCAACCATAGAAATAGACCCCCTGACATGATAATCATAGCAAAAATCGGGATATCAAACGATACCCCAATTTGTGCTCTTTGTTCAATTTATTTATTATTTACTTGCTTGGAATGCATCGTATTGTGATTGCATTTCATCCAAGACTTTATCCCAACCTGCTGCTTTAAGTTTTTCCACAAATTCTGGAACTTTAACTTCTGGATCAACCGTTCCTGTATTGATAACTGCTGAGTATTCTTCCATAACGTTCATTAAAGCACTTATCTCTGTTTTAACTTCATCTGTCTTGAAGTTAAAGCCTAAGATTGGTGAAACAGGTGCATTTTTAGTATCTTCTGCACGTTTCGCAATCATTTCATCGGTAATCTTAGCTTGTTGGAGTAAAAGGGCACTGTTCCCTGTATTCCATGCAGCCATATGATTATCTTCTTTATAACCATCTAATAATTCTAAGTGGTTATCATCTATTTTTTTCCATGCTTCGCCTTCAATACCATAGATCAATGTATTCATCATTTGTGCATTGGTATTTAATAAGTTTAACCATTTTACCGCTTCAACTTTATGTTTTGAGTTGATTGCAACGATAAAGTTACCCATTTGTGCTTGAGCTGTAGATTTTAAAGGTTTGTTTAATGGACGTGAAATAATTTCTTTACCCGCTACTTGTGATAGTAGAGAATCACCATAGTCTGCAGGTCCTTGTGTTTCTTGTCGCATAAACCATACTGGACTTTCAAGTGCATATCCGGTTGTGGACGTTGCTGCATCTTGAGGAATTAATCCTTTTTTGTAAAGTCCGTGAATTTGTTTTAAGGTTTCCATACCTTGTGATGTTTCATAAGCATTCACAATTTTTGTTGTATCGCCATCAAGGTTGATTGCAAATGGTAACTTATCACCTAAAATATAGTCAAAGTTTCCAAGAGTTGCTTTGTAGCCACTACCGATTGCGAATGGTGCTACTTCAGGTTCATTATCTTTTACCGTTTGAAGTGCTGCTTCCGCATCTGCGTAGCTGTTGATGTTTGATACATCAATATTGTATTTGTTTAGGTAATCGGAGTTAAATGTAAGCATTTGTTGTGCAAACACGTTCCCGTTAATTGGGAAACCGTATAGTTTACCGTCAATTACGTTACCATCGTAGTAAATTGGATCTACGGAATCAAAGAACTCTTTCGCGTGTTCTTTGACTAAATCGGTTAAGTCTGCATAAGCACCTTTTTGTGCGTTAATGGTATAGTTATTCGCAAATGCTAAGTCAAACTCATCACCTGCTGTAACCATTACAGACATTTTTTGTTCATAGTCTCCCCAACCAATGTAGTTAAATTTAACTTTAACCCCAATTTCTTCTTCAGAAATTTTATTGATTGCATCCGTTAATTCATCAAGATTTTTGGGTGCATCCCCTACTTGATAAAGTTGTAACGTTACAACTTCTCCCTCTGGTTTATCAGTTTTTTTGCCGCAACCTGTTAATACAAGTAAAGCAGCCATTAAAACTGTAAACGTTTTAAAAACGCCTTTTTTCATGATGTTCCTCCTCTATAAAATATCATAATTAGGCAAAGCTGTTTATATCGCTCTTATTCCTTTACGCCCCCAATGGTTAAACCACTGACAAAGTATTTCTGGAAGAATGGATAAGATACTGCGATCGGCAATGTGGACAGAACAACCATCGCCATACGTGCAGATTCTTTCGGTAAACCGATACCACTGTTAATTCCAGATAACCCTACATTTTGTGAGATATAATCAAGATTTGATTGAATCTTCATCAATAAGTATTGAAGCGGGTATAAGGATTCAGAGTTGATATACAAGAGTGCATTAAACCAGTCGTTCCAGAAAGCCAGGGCCGCAAATAAACTAATGGTTGCTATACCAGGAACCGCAAGTGGTAAAACTATTTGAATAAAAATACGAAACTCACTTGCGCCATCAATACGGGCTGATTCAATGATTGCGTCCGGAACGGTCCGTTTAAAGAATGTTCTCATGACGATGATATTAAATGGACTTAAAGCCATTGGCAGAATTAATGCCCAGACCGTATCCTTAAGTCCCAATAATTTAGTCATCACAATGTAGTTGGGAATCATTCCCGCACTGAATAACATTGTGAGTAATGCGAATTTGGTAAAGAAACGACGGTATTTGAAGTTTGGACGTGAGATTGCATACGCATACGTTGATGTAAAGGTTGTATTAATCAGTGTCCCAACAACCGTAATAAATACCGTAATACCAAATGAATTTAAAAGTTGTCCTTTAAAGTCATATAAGAATTTGTATCCATCCAGACTTACTTCTTTTGGAAAGAGTGAGTAACCATTTACCATCAATGCTGTTTCCGTAGTAAACGACACAACAATTACAAAGATAAAGGGAAAGATACAAGATAACGCGAATAATCCAATAATAACATTAAAGACGCGGTCGGTATTTTTACTAAAACTTCTTACTTCTACTTTTTCAATTTTCTTCTTTTTCATACATCCTCCTAGAATAATCCTGATTCAGGATCAACACGGCGAATGATGGCATTAGCAGAAACTAACATCACAAATCCTACAACGGATTGATATAAACCCGCAGCGGATGACATCCCTAAATCCCCCGATGCCGATAAGCCTTTATATACATACGTATCAATAACCATTGTAACTTGGTTTAGTGGACCTGAGTTACGCGTTACGTTATAGAACAATCCAAAGTCCGAGCGAATAATATTTCCAATCGCTAAAATCAACATAATACTGATTAATGGAATAATTTGTGGAATCGTAACGTGACGAATTTGTTGCCATCGGTTGGCACCATCCACAATTGCTGCTTCATAATACGTTGGATCAATTCCCATGATGGAAGCAAAGTAGATAATACTGTTATATCCGATATTCTTCCATATTCCGATAATTACAATAAATACCGGCCAATATTTTGGCTCATTATACCAGTTAACAGGTTCTTTACCCATCATGGCTAAAATACTGTTTAACGCACCCTTATCAGGACTTAAGAATGAATATACAAAGAATCCTATGATAACCCAGGATAAAAAGTATGGAAATAACATCGTCGTTTGAAATACTTTTATTTTTTTCTTCGATCGTAACATACTCATAATAACAGCCAAGACTACTGCGAGAAACGTTCCGACGATAATAAAGACTAAGTTATACAACACGGTATTGCGCGTCATAATATAAGCATTGTCAGTAGCAAACAGAAACTTAAAGTTCTGGAATCCTACCCACTTACTGTTATACAGACTTGCGAAAAATCCATCCGGAGAAAATCTGAACTCCTTAAATGCGACTACGTTTCCAAGGACTGGAATATAGAAAAAAAAGATCATCCAAATTGCCCCAGGTAGTGCCATTAAAAGAAACGGTGCATTTTTTTTAATATTGCGTAATACTTTTTTCAATTGATTCACCCCAAACATCTATAAATTCAAAGGTCTTGCTGTTGTTTTACATATTAAGTGTACCGCTTTCATTTCAGAGATATAAGAGACAAAATATACTAATAAATCAACAAATTATAGTTATCTTTATCCAAAAAAACTATAAAAAAGACATCCTTTTCGCATTGATCCTATCAATACCACAACCGAGAAGGAAGCAGGTATCTCAATGCGTAAGCATGTCTTTTAAGGTCTTAAACAGGAGACACCGTTACAAGACCTTGTGTACTCGATTATCAAGAATTATAGGCTCTTGATACATAAAGTTTACGAAAATTTTAAGAAGCTCACAAGAAACGGATTATAGGTATTCACCTATTAATCTTAGTTTTCATGCCAGCATTTTAAAGCAAATGCACGTAGTGGATCTTGAATCTTTAAGGCAACTTCTTCAGTCGATAACGCTTCCGGTTTATCACACCAAATTGAAAACATTGCACCCAGAGTTGTGGCACGTTGTTCTAAGTCCCCCTCGCAAGATTCATGACGATTTGGAAAGCGTTCTGGTTCAAAGGATGTCATGATGGTTGTTTCGGTTGGATATGTATACCCTGCATTTTCCCCCAAAACAAAATACAGTAGACTATCCATATAATTCACCACATCATGACCGCGATCCACAAAGGTTTGAACCGGCGCCATCATAGGATTCCAACTGGTCCAATAGGTAATGATGATGTCTTTGTTAAGGATTATAGTGGGTTCTTGGTCGATGCGATACAAACCGTCATTCCAAGCTCGAACAGTTTTACCTCGACCTTGAATGTGAGACGCGATATCATTAACATAATCCACGAAGGTATCAAAGCCTTTCGCATTTGGACCAAAGTGTTCCTTGGCATATGCTTCAAGTTGTGGGAACTCATCATATTTTCCAAAATCGATAAACTCATCGGCTCCCATATGAAAACTTGTGGATGTCTCAAATAAATCATCCATCTCATCGTATATTTCTTTAATAAAGGCGCGGGCATCTGGATTGGTAATATCAAGTCCCATTGTTGTGTTTTCCATTAAATATTCAGGGAACGCTTCTAATACAACTTGAAGATGACCGGGTGAATCAAACGATGGAATAACATCGATATAATAATCGTTCGCGTGCTTAATGATCCGTCTTATCGCATCCTGACTTAGATGCTCGGCTGATACGATTTGTGGAAAACGTTTTGACTCAATACGAAAGCCTAAATGTTCTGAAAAATGCATCTGTAAGGTATTGAGTTTAAGGCGTGCCATCAACTCAATGGTATCCATAAACCATGCTTCACTGAAAAATTTACGACCCATATCCACATGCAACCCACGTTCTGCTACCTTTGCTTGATTGAGTGTTGTGGAAGGATTGCCCGAAAAAACATCCAAAAGACCGTAAAAATGTCCCCGTTCTGTATTCGAAGCCACAATAATTAAGTCGTCATCATAATGAATTTGATAGCCATCATATGCATAGTTCTCAAGTACATGATGGTTTAGCTGTATTTTTGCTCGGTTTACATCAGTGTTTGGATAGAGTGCTTGTGCTTTTTGTATTAATCGGTTTGCGTCCATGGTATTTGCTCCTTTTGAATGAATGTTTGATAAGTCATCGTACTTTCTTTTCGCCATGATTTTGCGCCCATCGCACAAAGTGGCATATGGATTTGTTTCATAATTTCAACCTCGCTTTGAAGTTCGGGCTCATCACACCATAATGAGTAATAAGCACCTGTTACGTTCGGGGTGAATTGATTGGAAGGAAAATGATTGGGGGTCCATGTTTCAAACCACCCTTGTGGATCAATGCATTTTACCCCCACTTCAGGATGTAAGACATAATAGAAGTTCTCAGCATGAAAGTTAATCAAGGCCATGCCTCGGTTTTCAAACGCCTCTATCGGTGCCATATATCGGTTATACTTGGTCCAGTAACAGACTTGTATCGACGTCTTTAAGTCGATGGCAGGATTTTGATTAAGACGATATAAACCGTCATTCCATAATCGTACCGTAAATCCTTTTGCCTCCAGTCGTGACGTAATGGTATTGAGGTAATGAATATACGTATCGTATCCCGTTTTACCGTCTAGCTGGTCTTGGGCATAGGTCTTAAGTTTTGGAAACGCATCAAACTGCTCAAAGTCAATAAATTCATCACCCCCAATATTGAAATAACGTGATTTTTGAAAGACCTCGGCATAGTAATCGTACAGCTCATAAATCATGTTCAATGCGTCTGGATTGGTAATATCCCATGCTTCACCCTCAGATCCAGGGAGTGCATAATCCGGATATGATTTTAAAACATGTTTAAGATGACCGGGACTGTCGAATGACGGAACAATTTCGATACAGTATTCATCCGCAAGTTCCATAATTTCTTTAAGTTCTTGTAAGCTTAATGCTTTTTGGCTTACGATTTCAGGGTACTGTGTACATTCCAAGCGAAAGCCCTTGTTTTCACTAAAGTGTAATTGAAGCATATTAAAATTATGCCATGCTAAGGTATCCAGCAGTTGATGAATCCATTGCGGCGTAAAATATTTACGTCCACAATCCAAATGGAAACCACGCTCCTCTACGCTGGGTTCATCCTTAATCTTACCTTTTTGAAGTTCACCATAGGTTTGTTCATATTTAAGAAGTGTTTGAACTGCATAAAGGGTGCCTTCTTCATCGTTTGCATAGATTTTAATGGTCTCGTCAATTGTGATGGCATAACTACCACGAAGGTTTTCATGATTTAGAGGTAAGATCCGAAGGGTCGTCACATCCTCCCCACCCACATCGACAAGGGTTTTATGATTTTGTTGAATGCGCTTGTAGATTGCTTTTGAAATAAGACGCTCAGTTTTAATAAAGATTTTAGATTTCAGTTGAACGACACCGTCACGAAGTTGATACTCTTTTACTTCAGGAGTGATGGTGCGCTTTGAGTAAGATTCCATAAGCCCCTCCTTATACAACTAAGTCATATCATGCTTTTCTACCTGCGTCATCAACAAAACAGGATGTTCAATAATATGTATCGAAATGTCTAAAATAAATACTTAGATAAAAAAGCACATCGATCTGATGTGCTTTATTTCTTATTGAGATATTGATCAATTTTCGTCTTGATATTTGTAACTTTGGGTCCATAGATAACCTGTACGGTATTCCCGCTGATTAATGATCCTGCAGCACCCGTTTGACTCAATTGGTCTTTGTTTACATGGCTTGCATCGGTAACTTCAATACGAAGTCGTGTCGCACAATTATCAACGCTGACAATATTCGCTTGACCACCTAACGCTTCCACAATCAATGCGGAAACATCCTCTTTATCGTTTAAATCTTTTTTAGTGTAAAGTTGTACATTGCCGTTTTTCTCCCGTCCCGGGGTTTTTAGATCAAATTTTTTAATTGAGAATATAAAGACAAAATAATAAATTAAACCGTAGAGAAACCCAACAGCGACAATTGGAATCCAATGGGTCATTTGATTTCCAGGTAAAATCCCGTATAAAATCAAATCAAGAAGCCCTCCCGAAAAGGTAAGACCCACACCAACAGCAAGGATATGCATCAGCATAAATGATAATGCCGCCAGAACAACATGTACACCAAAGTAGAGGAATGGGGATGCAAACAGGAACGAAAATTCAATTGGTTCCGTAATTCCCGTTACAATTGAAGTAATGGATGCAGACACCAACAAGCCTTTAACTTTTGCCTTATTTTCAGGATATGCCGTTTTATACATTGCAAGTGCAGCTGCTGGAAATCCAAATATCATAAAAGGAAACAATCCTGAGAAAAAGCGTGCGTACGACGGATCTACCGGAACCCCTGCCGCAAGTTGTGCAAAGACAATATTTTGTGCCCCTTCAACAACCGTCCCCGCAACCATCGTACTTCCACCGAGAGCGGTTTGCCAGAAAGGTAAGTAAAAGACGTGGTGTAATCCCAACGGGATTAACGCACGATAAATAAATCCATAAATAAAGGTTCCAAGATACCCCATTTTTGAAATTGCGACACCTAGAGAAGCAATCCCAAACGCAATGCTTGGCCAAATCCAAACAAAAAGAATACCTAAACCAATTGCGAATAGGGATGAAATAATGGGAATAAATCGCGTCCCACTAAAAAACGAAAATGCATCATTAAATTCAATTTGATAAAATTTATTATGGAGCACCGAAACCATAACCCCCACAATAATTCCACCAAACACCCCTGTATTTAATGTATTTTCAATCCCTAAAACATGGGTAATCAAACCCGAGGTTTGCATTAAATGTTCAAGATTACCGAATTGTTCAATCGTGGATGCCATGGCTACATTCATCATCAAATAAGCAATAGCAGCTGCAAGTGCAGCAACCTCCTTAGATTCTCGTGCCATACCAAAAGCAACCCCGATTGCAAATAAAAGCGGTAAGTTCGCAAAGACTATCTCACCACAAGACTTCATAATTACTAGAATTTTATACAACACTCCCGTTTGCGCTAAAATCCCTTCTAAATGATACATTTCAATTAATGATGGATTGGTAAAGGTTGCACCCAACCCCAGTAGAAGTCCCGCAAAGGGTAATAAAGCAATTGGTAACATAAAGGTACGTCCTAATTGCTGTAGAAAATCAAAAACCTTCTTTTTCATACTTTACCTCCTCAAGTGTTTATACTTTACCGAAAAAAGTAAGGGATTTCAAGATGGTTTTGATAAAAAATGATAAATTAAGATAACACCAAATAAGTGTTTGATTTAAGGCGTATTATCCCCTTATAAGCACATAAAAAGACTGTTGATTGAATCAACAGTCTTTCGGCTTCCTAAACATTACACTACTCGTTTTCTTTCGACGCTTTGTTTAACTTCAACATCACATAACCAATACATGTGAGTGATAACGCAACCACAATTGCGAAACTTGACGTGTATTGACCCGTATTCGGTAGGGTCGATTCCGTTGATGTGACGTCCTTGTCTTTTTTCTCGCCAAGAACTTCCGCAGGTTTGTTCTCTTCTTTGGGTGTTTCTGTCATTGTTCGAAGTGATACATGCACGGAATGCTCGTCCTTATTGACGCCAAATAAAACCGTAAACATTCCCGCTTCATTAACAACAAAATCTGGATTCTTCCATGTCCATCCTTGTGGTAATGTGAGCGTTGATAAAGCATCGCCTTTGGTTATTTCAAGTTCAAACGATTGAGGAAAGGCTTGCTTTGAAACAACCAGGGTGGTTGCTTGACGTGCAACCGGTGTTTTAATATCTTGTGTTAAGTCCACCCCTTGAGGTGTTGCGCTATAATGAAGATTATAGGTACCTTCTGGAAGATTTGAAATAAGATCCATCTCATCCATACCCTTTACAAGAAGTTTCACATTTGAATTTCCACCGCGTGGATTAAACATCGGTGTATCTTCTATTGAGAAATCTAAATCATAACCTTCAAGAGTATTAATGCCTTCAAGTGGATTGATTGTTCCTCCTTGCATAACTGTGAGTGGTTTAACCCCCTCCAGTTTGGGAGCACGATCATAATATGCTTGAGCCGCTTTCGCTTGCGCAGCAGTTTGTTGATACGATACCGAATCAATCACAAATTCAGTGCCGGCCAGGTTTTCCCCTACAGGTCCAGGCCATGCGCCACCCATCGCTAAGTTTAGCTGAATGTATTGCGGCTTGTTGAAAATATCTTTAGCCATTGGATCTTGTCCATACGGTACAGTACGAACTTTTTGATCATCAACATACCATTCAAGGGTATCTTCGGTCCAATTTAATGCAAAGGTATGAAATTCGTCATTAAAATTACCTTGAGGAATGGTATGCGCAGTTCCGTTTCCAGAAAAACGTCCTACATTATCCTCAGCAGGGCCATAATGAACGGTTTGGTAAACAGTACGGTTACCATGAGCACCATCGCGATCCTCACCAATTAATTCCATAATATCAATTTCACCCGTGCTTGGCCATCCACGACCTTGTTCCGCTTTAATCTTGCCATCAAGTGTAAAGTCAGCACCTAATGTCCAAAACGCTGGGAATGCACCTCTTCCTTTTGGAAGTTTTGCACGAATTTCTAATTTTCCGTATAAAAATTCGCGTTGACCATGCGTACGAATGCTTCCTGAATTATAAATTACCTTCCGGGATGCATCACGTGGATGTAAATATTGATCCGCAACATCACGATCGGTTGCACGTAACACAAGGCTACCATCGCGTAAAAATACGTTCTCTGGATTGTTTACATAATGTTGTTGTTCAATACCACGAATCGAACCCAGTTCATAACCCCAATCTTCCATATTTAGGGATTCTTGATCAAAATCATCACGCCACACTTCTGTAAAGACGTCATCTTCTTTTTCTTCTGAAACATTTGATTCTTTCGTTACCACAACGTTATCAATATAAGCATTGGATTGCTTTGTTTCTTCTTTTTCAGACCACTTAACAAGTTGAATTAGTGCTCCTTGTTCCGTACCTGAATTAAATGTATAACTCACTTTTTGCCATTCTGTAGATGATACAAGTTGATCTACGGTTTGACCGTTTTCTCCCTTAATAACATCACCTTGTTGGCCATTCCAAAAACGTGCTGTAAAGATGGCATCCGCCCCTTTAACATCTACTTTCGCATAAGCACTTACGTGATACGTTGTATTCGGTTCAAGTCGAATAACTTGACCAATAAACCCATTTGCAAAGTTGCCTGAAATTGCTGTATTTGGAACAACCCCTGCATATTTTCCATCATATGAAACTTTGTCTTGAACTTCGCCTTTATTGCGTTGCGTCCATGAAGTTCCACCTTGTTCAAAATCACCATCTTGAATTAAATTCTTAGCATCACCCTCAAGTGCTGAGATTGATGTCATTGATAAAGCTAAAACCATAAATACTGTAACGATATTTTTTAAACCTTTACGCATTTCATGCTCCTTTATTAATGTTTATCGATTTATTGAACGGGCACATGATGACAATGTGTGTCGAATACCTCGAATTGCTTGACCGATTGCAAAAATGTTTTCAACCGGAGCTAATCCTGCATATCCAGCGTCACCAATGTGATGAATATCCACGCCACAAATCTTATTTTGAATTGACATTTGCGCAATAATTTCTGGAGTTGAACCTTCTTGGCTCGTTCCAATTGCACTCATAACTAACGTATCGCGGGCATGTGCAAATTGCACAATTTCTTTAAGTTCATCCGCATCAAATCCTGGAACCGTTCCAACAGCAGGGACTAAAATCACATCCGCGCCTGCATTAATAAACGCTTCCACCGTTTCTAAATCAATAATTGGTCCCACAACACCAGCACCATGCATTTTACCTGCGATAATGAGCCCGGAGAACTTCTCCTTCGCAATCTTAATGGTAGAAATAATGGCTTCGTTGGTTACCCCTGTCCCTGGATTTCCCGTAAAACAAACAAAATCAAAATTACGACGTTCAATTTCTTCAATTGTCTCTACAGTTGCCTGTCTTCCTAAAGCAATCTCAAAACGTGACTCCGTCATTTCCGCATTTTGATCAATGGGTTCTAAATTGACACCAATGGGCGCTCCAACTAAACGATGAAGCTCATCCACAAAATTCTTTTCAATACATTCAATTGCAAATAAATCCGGATTAAATACATCGACGCCATTGAGTAAAATTAAGTCTGCACCACATGCACGTGCAATCTCAGAGTTACTAATATCTCCCACAAAGCTTTCGCGAGCGGCGTAGTTTTCCGATAAAACTACGCGTCCCTCACTCGCTTTAATACTTTGTTTAAGTTCTTCAGCGGTCATGTTTAAAATATCACTCGTATTTGCACTAATTAATCGTTTCATCATTTCACACTTTCTATATAATAATTACTATTCTGCTGTTTCTTCTGCCTTAAATCCTTTTTCAACCATTGCAAAGAATGGTAAGTATAAGAGAATATCAAGTGCAATTAAGATAATTTGTAAGATTGATCCACGAATACTACCTGTTGTTAAGAATCCACTGATTACTGGAGGCATCGTCCATGTTGCTACAGTACGTGTTAAAGGAACAAGTCCCGATGCCATTGCGAAATAAGTAATAAGTGCATTAAGCATTGGTGCTAAGATGAATGGAACAATTAATAATAAGTTAAGCACTACTGGAAGTCCAAACATTGTTGGCTCATTAATATTAAAGAGTCCTGGTACAACTGTAATTGGTGCAAGAGCTTTAGTACGTAAACTTGTTTTTTTCTTACGTGCATAGTATGCAATTGCGAGTACAAGACCGATTGTGGCTCCACCACCACCGATGTATACAAAGTTATCCATAAATGGTTCTGTAATAATGTGTTGTAATGCCTCGCCTGCTTGATAAGCAACACGGTTCGCATCTAAGTTTGCAATCCAAATTGGTTTCATAATTGAGTTTACAACATGTCCCCCGTGAATTCCTAAGAACCAGAAAATACTGTTAAATGCAACAACAATCATTGTACCAATAATGTTATTTCCAAGTAATCCAAACGGTTTTCCTAACACAACAGCTGCAATATCATGTAAGTTTGGTAAACCAAATTTATCAAGTAAACCAAAGATGGTTAACCACATTGTAATAATCACTGCACCCGGAATAATTGCACTAAAACTTTTCGCAACTGCAGGTGGTACTGTATCTGGCATTTTGATTTCAATATTATTATTGATAAACCATTGGTAGATAAGACCACTAATAATTGCTAAGATGATCGCTACAAAGAGCCCACGAGCACCCACAAGTCCAACCGCAATACCAGCACCTGTTTCCCCCTTAACAAATGGCGTTACAACGATAAATGCTGATAAAGCAATAATCCCTGCTGAAATTCCATCTGTGTTGTGCTGATCTGCAATACTGTAAGCAATACCAAATGCTGAAATTAATCCAACTAATCCAAAACTACTGTCGACACCCTTCCAAAGATAGCCGGCAACACCAATATCTCCCAACCATGCTTCCCAACCTGGTACTGGAAAACTTGCTATAACCATAAAAATAGAACCGATAATAATTAATGGCATTGAAAGTGTAATACCATCACGAATTGCAATTAAAAATTTATTACTTGAAAGTTTCGCTGCTACAGGCAGAACTTTTTCTTCTAAAAAATCTCCTACTTTATTCATAATATCCTCCTCTTTTGGTTATAATATAGAACAATTAGAATGAAAATGTGCGCAATATCTCAGTAATTAATTATTTTATATTACCAACTACCTACACTATAGAACACTTCACCTTAAATGTAAAGCCTTACATTTGATAATTGTGTTGGTTTTGTTAAATTTCCCCCATTAATGATTACAAATTATAATTAATAGGTTACAATGTTCTTAATGGAGGTGAAATATGCAACTCAGTAAAGCAAAAACAAAGCAAACGGCTTTAATCCTTGATTTATTATATTCAAAGGGACCGCTTTCACGCATTGATATTTCAAAGTCGCTTCACATTACCCCCGCGACTGTTAGTGATTTAACCCAACACCTAATTAACGATAACATTATTTGTGAAATCGGAGAGGATACCGATAATACACGTGTAGGAAGACGCAAAATTTTATTAGGTCTTCTTCCCCATCACTCCTATTATCTCGGTGTGGAGTTATTTGAACACTCTTTCACCTTAGCGTTATCCGATAACCTTAATGAAATTCTCTTTGAAGAGGCATACACACTCTCTAAATCAGACCATGTTCGTCACGACTTATTGGTAAAGACGATCCATGATTTTTTGGATAAACATCGCGATACCCCCATCACAAGTATTGGCATTGCCATACCAGGACATTATGATAAATCATCATCCCACATTTTAACCAATAACCATTCATGGTCAAATTTCTCACTGGATTATTTAAAGAAACATTTAAAGTATCCCGTCTATTTTGAGAATAATGTAAATGCGATGGCTATACGTGAACGTTTATTCGGACATGATAAAACGGATGCGAATTTCTTATTCTTACATTTTAGACGAGGAATCTTCTGTTCATATATATACCAAGGGAATCTGTATGCACGAAATAATTACTTTGTTGGAGAAATTGGACATCTTGTTGTGAATCCATTTGGCGAACAATGTGAGTGTGGTAAAATTGGTTGCCTTCAAACCTATGCGAGTCAAACATGGTTGCTTCACAAAGCAAGTTTATTATTTAATAGTTCTGCGAACACCTATCTCAAACAACTGGTAACCGAAGAACATGAGTTATCGATGGATATCCTGCTGCAAGCCTATCATCTTGGCGATTCTGCAGTCATACAGTTATTAGAAAATGCAATTAATTTTTTAGCCATTGCCCTTAATAACATCATCGTTACCCTCGATACGGATATTATTTATTTACACGGTCAATTGTTTGATGATGATCAACTTTCGACATTACTGCTCAATAAGATACGCGAGCACGATTCCGAATTCATCTCTCGACAAACAATTCAGAAAAAGATTAAACCCTATTCCAAGGCAAATGGAGCCCGCGCAGCATGCGCACTGGCCATTAGTGAAACCTTACTTTGCGAATAAAAAGAGCCTACTTTAAGAAGCTGGCTCTTTTTTGTATCCATAAATGCATTTCACATCCTATTTCGTGATATTATTTGATGATTTTGCGCGTGATTTGATGACTCTTTGTGCTGAGACAAAAGATTCTAAATCTGTTGTATGATGATATTTTTTTGAAGCTTCTTTATCTTTTGAGAGAATCATTGCATTCATATCAATGTCATTGAGTGCCGCAATGGCCATGGCATAGTGCATTAGATCTGCCAATTCATGACCTAATTGCAAGTCTAAATCTTCATCACTTGATGTTTTACGACCAGCTTTTTTATTTAGAACCTCAGCCACTTCCCCCATTTCCTCGACCAGTTTCATAAACAAACTTTGATCGACACCACCATCTTGGTAATGATCCTTTAAATATTCTTGTAGTTCCGTTATTGTAATTTCCATTACCTACTCCTTTTCACACTTCTTAATTTATGGAATCCATACGAATCTTCTCAACCCCTTCCTCGGGATTACGTTCTTTTACCTTCTCCACAATATTTATGCAGTGATCCCCTAAGCGTTCTAAAGACGCAAGAATATCTACATACAAACTACTTGCAATCGGATCGTCACAAATACCATCCGAGATACGATGGAAATGACGTTCACGGTACTTCTCATCAATTAAATCGAGGTAGTCTTCATCCTGTACAAGTTTTTCATATCCTTGAAGTGAATCCGATTTAAGCATTTTAAAACTTCGTTGAATCATATCCAAAACGAGTTTATACATTGTTTCCAAATCAAACAGTGCTTCTTCTGAGAACGTACCTCGATTTTCAAAGATGCGTTCATAAAACTCCGCAATATTTGTCGTTATATCTCCCATTCTCTCAATATTTTTCACGATATCAACACTGGTTGAGTACTGTTCTGCCATACGGCCATCAAGTTGCGTATCCTTCGCAATCGCAAGAAGATAGCGCGTTAAATTGTAGTCCAAATCATTAACCATCTCCTCCAACTGTCCGATGACATCTAAATCTTCTTCGTCTTGCGTTGTTAGGTAGTCATGCGTTGTTTCCAAAGATTCAACAACCAAATCAGCCATCTGAAGTGTTTGTTTTTGTGCTAATTGAAACGCACCATCCGGGAACGTCTTAATTAATTCATAATCCAACGCTTCAATTTTTTCTCGTTCTTTAATGCGATCTTCCCCTGGTATTAGAACTTTTAAAAGACGAATACATGCGGGAATAAAGGGAATAATCCCCACAACCCAAATTAAATTGAAGACAAAATGATTAATTCCTACAGCCATTTCTGGTGAACCACCCATCTTCCCATTAATATAGAGAATAAAATTCGAGTACGGATAGATAAATAACATGGTTATCAAGGCACCAATCACGTTATAAAGTGCATGGAACCAACCGGCTCGCTTCGTCGATACAGATCCTCCCGCAGAAGCAAGAATTGCCGTTAAAGTTGTGCCGACATTGGATCCATAAACAAATGCGGAAGCTGCAACCATTGTCATACCGCCCCCTGCATATATTTTTTGTACAAGGGCAATCACAGCCATCGAAGAGTTTATAACTGCAGTACCAATCGTTCCCGCTAAAAGCGCAAGCCATGGATTATCAGACATCTTAACCAAATATGCTTCAAACTGTGGAACATCTTGTAAGATGATCAATTGATCACTCATCAACTCAAGCCCTACAAACGTAATTCCAAGTCCAAAAAATATTTGCCCGACACTTTTATATCGTTTCTTTGTGAGCAGGATTAAAGCCCCAATAAAGACAAAATAATAACCCATCGCTTCAATATTCAAACCAATCATTAATGCCGTTACCGTCGTCCCTAAATTCGCTCCCACAGAGATTCCAATCGCGGCTTCAAGACTCATAAGGCCTGCACGCACTAGACTAATGGAAATAACGGTCGCAGCGGTGCTGGACTGCATTAATGCTGTAATAACAGTACCTACAAGAATCGCAGAAAGTAAATTACCCGTATAGCGCTCAATATAATCTCGTATTTTTGATCCCGCTGCATCTTTAAAACCATCCCCAAGCAACTTGATTCCCAGTAAAAACATACCAAAACCACCTAGTATGACATTAAATGCAATATCTGAAAACTGTGCAACTTCTCCAAGTAATATCATCATACACCTCCCGGCTTTTTTCTTATATTTATCGTATCATCCAATGCCAGAGCTCGTGTGATATTTTGTTAATAAATTATGGATGAAAGAAATATCGCGTCATTATGCTTTGTGATGGAATCATGATATTCTTGCGAAATCGGGCTCGTTTTATGTATTCTATTAAGAATTCCCCTATAATGGTCATGCAAGGTAAACTTGGGAGGTGTTTTTATGTGTACAAACATCACATTAAAAAGTACTCAGGATCATTTTTTAATGGCTCGCACGATGGATTTTTCTTTCGAACTTGATCCAGAAATGATTCTCATTCCACGCCATGTTCCGCTTCATTTTGCTTTTTTAGATAATGAAGTTACAAATCATTTTGCTTATTTTGGCCTCGCTAAAAACATTGGTTCTTACGCATTGGCAGATGGCGTCAATGAATACGGTCTCGCCGCTGCTGCATTATACTTTGAAGGTTTTGCGCATTATGAGCACGATGCGATAGTCAATCAATCACTTGCACCGCATGAAGTCGTAATGTGGGCTCTTGCACACTGCAAGACTGTTGAAGATGTTCGGCTAATGTTTGCACGACATCCGATCACACATCATGTTATTGAATTTTTAGGAATTGTACCACCCCTGCATTGGGTATTTCAAGATGCAACCGGTGCCTCGATTATTGTAGAACCGACACCACAAGGAATCCAAATTTATACAAATCAAATTGGCGTCCTCACAAATAGTCCCGATTATCCTTGGCATCTAACCAACATTCGAAATTATATCGGCCTTGATCCGGGACATGTAGAAGCAAGAACGCTCTACGGTCAAGAGTTCAAGCCATTCGGACAAGGCAGTGGGACTTTTGGAATTCCTGGGGATTTAACACCGCCTTCTCGATTTATTAAAGCGCTCTATTCCAAACTAAGCGCCCAAAAACCCGAGTCAGATCATGAACTCATTATTACCGCTCAACACATCCTTAATGGTGTTGATATTGCTAAAGGTAACGTTATAACACAGCGAAAAACCATTGACTATACACAATATATGTCGTTTATGATTCCTTCATCACAAACCTATGCCTATAGGACTTATGATAGTTTCAACACGTACAGCTATTGTCTTCATGATTATAATCTTAATCAATCTGAGTTCATTAAAATATAGGAGGAAGATATTATGAGTACATTTTTCAAACTTAATTGGCTCGTTATTGTCGTAACCATCGCGATTCTTTTGGCAGGATTTTATGCCGAAAAAAAGAAGCATATAATTAGTCACCAATTTGGGATTGCGATGAAGAGCTTCTATGGTCTAATTACATTATTAGGAATTATCATTGCAATGATTAATTATATCGCGATCGTAGTCTTTGGCTCCTGGCAAACAATGATATTCGCAACCATTCTGACACTT
The DNA here is from genome assembly GCF_016617625.1 of Erysipelothrix sp. strain 2 (EsS2-6-Brazil). NCBI lineage: Bacteria > Bacillati > Bacillota > Erysipelotrichia > Erysipelotrichales > Erysipelotrichaceae > Erysipelothrix > Erysipelothrix sp. strain 2 (EsS2-6-Brazil). The sequence goes on along the minus strand of NZ_SBAR01000006.1, from coordinate 40,622 downwards.
GGAATTGGTTCCATCGTATTTTACTTTTTAAAGCATCGAACTAAAAAATAGAAAAGAGGATTTATATGAAATCATCATACTTTGACGGATCAATCTGGTCCTATATTACATTACAATTGGTTAATATTATTATTGCAATCTTTACACTCGGTTTAGGGACACCTTGGATTCTCGTTCGAACATACCGTTGGGAATCCGAACATACTGTCATTAATGGTGAGCGCTTCCGCTTTAACGGTGATTCTGTAAGTCTTTTTGGTCATTGGGTTTTATGGTGGTTTTTAACCCTCATCACATTTGGTCTTTATGGCATCATTGTCCGCGTTAAACTTATTTCGTGGCGCGTTGAGAACACTGAAATGTTAGGACGTTATGAGTATTAATTAAGGCTTCACTTTCGTAAGTTAATAAAAAAACAGCGTGTTACACTCGCTGTTTTTTTATGGGTTTATGGGTAATTCTACTTTCGTTATAAATACACCTTCATTTTGGGATGTGGAAAAATGGCCTTTATGCGTATCTACAATTTTTCGACATGAGAGTAATCCAAAACCTGAAGCATTTTCTGTCACCTGGTCTATCCGCGTGATATTGGAAATCTCGAGGGTACACCATAAATTTTCAAGCGTAATTTGAATTTGAATCTCTGACATGGGTTCTGCATACTTTAAGAGATTCGAAATAATATTTTCAAACAAGCGATCCATATAGTATAGATTCAAATTTACATAATAGTCATCATCTGTTATCGTTTGACGAACTTCAACTTCAAATTCATTTAACTTTAAATCAGATTTTAGACGGTCTACAGCACCCTCAATAAAATCTTGAACATAAACTCGTTCGAGGGGTAATTCGCTGTCTTCATTTAACGAGAGCGTTGAAAAAAGTGAAAACAGTTCATCCGAAATGGTTTTCATTTGAAGTGCCTTCTGCTCACATCGATTCGCAAGTTCTTCGATATCTTCAGATTGAGACTCCAATTTAATAAGGGTAATATAACCGATCAATGAAGTAAGTGGCGTTCTTAAATCATGAGCAAGACTTGTCACAAGTTCTTTAAGTGCATTTTCAGAAATAACCAGTTCTTGGTTCTTTTGAGATAACTCAGTAATCAGTGCATTAATTTCAAAACTTAAACGTCCGAGCTCATCGTTTCCTTTGTCACTAATGTAACTGTTGGGGGTTCCTGCCCCAATAATTTCAATTTCATTGGTAAGCTGCTTAACCCTTTTGGTGATATTTCGGATACCATAATAAAAAACAAGTAAAAATGTAATGGATGAAAGCGTGAGTCCAAGATAGGTAGCGTAGTTTTCCACTTCCGCCCGCACTGAATACAACATATCAATATAGAAGTATTTACCACCAATATAAAGCATTGTCGATTCAAGTGACGTATTTCCGGCAATCTCGAGTTCTTTACTTATAAAGAGATCGTCGTTTGTATAGACGATGTTATTATTATCAACATCTACGATATAGATAATCATATACTTATGATTTTCCAACCATGGACTTAGATCTTCAATGTTCATTTCGGTAATGTCGTTATCAATAATGTAATGCTGGAGATCTTGCTTGTCACGAAGCATTCGCGAGTGAATCCGCTCTTCACCCTTTACATATGTTGCAATCGGGTCAATCGAAACCGATATCGTAACAACAAATACGAATAACGATACAAAAATTGATCCCACCGTTATAAGAAATATTTTTAAGCCAAGTGTGAGTGACTGCTTCTGATGTTTAATCAATTTTATATCCTCGACCCCATATGTTTTTGATAATATTTGGGTTTTCAGGACAATGTTCAATTTTCTTTCTTAAATTACGAATATGAACCATGACTGTATTTGCAGAGGAGTAGAGATACTCATCTTGCCAAACATTTTCATAAATACTTTGAATTGAGAATATCTTCCCACGATTAGTCGCCAATAATTTTAAAATACGAAATTCTCGTTCTGTTAAATCGAGGGGTAACCCATCTTTTAAAGTGATTCCTTTTTCAAGATCGATGGTGATGGAGTCAATGGTGTTTATTATGTTTTGTTCTGCCCGATGCTCCGTAGCACGATCGTATTGAATGTATCGTCTTAGTAATGATTTTACACGGAGGCTGAGCTCAGAAAAAGAAAATGGTTTGCTTAGGTAGTCATCCCCACCAACAGAAAAACCTACAAATTTATCTTGCTCTGTAGCTTTTGCAGAAACAAATAAGATTGGAACATTATACTTTCTTCTTATGGCCTCGCTTACCTCAAATCCCGTAACCTCAGGCATCATAACATCTAAAATCACGAGTTTGATGCTTTCATCGAGATAACGCATTGCGTCATTTCCATCAGAGGCAACAACAACCTCATAACCATCAATTTCTAAATAGCGTTTCATCAAATCTCTAATCTCTTTGTCGTCGTCAACAATTAGTATCTTTTTCATAAGCACCTCCTTTCTTCTATTATATGTTTCTTTTACAATACATTGTGAGTTATTTAAGAAATTTTAAGATTTAACACCTTTAATTTTTTGTTAAATTAGGGGTTAATTTGCTGAATAAATGCATCAAAATCTTTTTGCCATAAAGCACGTTCCGCTTCGTCGGTATCACTTTTAATGTTGTAGTTTTGAGCGATGTATTCAATTAGACGCTTCGTTACTTTTTCAGCACCTTTTAAATTCAAGTGGTCCCCTTTGTCATATGTGTCTTCCTGCCAATTCATGCCAATAGAATCTGCTTCCAAATTTAAATCTAGAAATGGAATGTTATTTTCGTTAGCGTAGGCACTCACACCATTATGTTTTTCGTAGGTCCAATTTCTTGGAGACGGTACGCTCACTAAAATTAATTGAATGTTTTCTTCTTTGCACAGTGCTACGATTTGATCGAGATAGTGTCGATTCAAGGAAGGAATTTCTTTTGATTCTAACGTCTGGTGCATATACGGTCCACGCTCATACGCATTTTCTTTACGATTAATTCGCCAGCCTTTTAGAGGATTCCGCTTGATTTCTACGCTTTTTGCTTTTTGTAGCGAAAGTATTTGTTTCCAATTATCGTGATGGTTTAAGATGGGGAACACATTCGCCAAAGTATTGGTCATGGATTTATCCACTAGATTCGCGATACCACCAATACTGGTATAAATTTGATTCGTCTCTAACACTATCACTTTCGGATTTTGTTTTTGAATGATATGGCTTATGGTCTTATGTCCATCCGCTAAATTTTGAGAAGCAACCGCAATGTTGTAAGACTTTATCCCTAATTTCTCCCAAAATCGCATGGGCATAAAAGAGGTGAAGGATTCACTGTCTCCACTAAATAACATATCCAAACGATTCGTATCTTCGGCAAAAATACCATTAAATGCAGTACTATTCCCTTTCGCAAATTGATCGATTTCATATGGCGCAAAAAGAGGTGTTATTGTAAATAATATAGCAATAAAACCGAGGGTAAACACAATTGATCTAATTATTTTCATAATACCTCCTAAAAATTTGCATAGATAAGCTCTACGATCGCATAGCCGTAACCATAGGCTCCAAAAATAACTAAGAATAACATCGCAGCATAGTAAAACGGAGTGCGCACATACCACTTCCACTGCGAAATACGATTTCTAATGTGCACACCCTTTTCTTTAAGAAAGCCCACAACAACCATGATCACAAAACCCACAATAACAACACCAAAGTCATGAATATCCATCCCCTTATTCAGCAGTGAGCCGTCGGTGATTTGTGTCATATTAAAATCACCAAGCATCCGCGTAAACATGAAAATTGCTTTTGAGATACCGTGTGACCGAAACAACATCATTCCAACATTCACAATCGCCATGGTTCTGATCCATCTCATTGCATTTAAACCTTTGCTTTCGCGATTGATTTTTGTTTTCTTAAAAAAGAGCGAAAACAGCGGTTCTAAAAGCATTCCGACTGCAATAATGACAAAATAGTACATTCCATATGCGAGATATTGCCATTGGGCTCCGTGCCATAAACCATTGCAAATCCAAACGACCAATAACGCTCCTAAGGTTGGGACTAATCGACTGTAGCGTTTTCCTATTTTTGTTTTTAACCATTTTGTGAGTTTACGATTAAATTTCGATAAAGAAATGGGATAAAAAATATAATCTTTAAAAAAACCTCCCAAAGTCATATGCCAACGTCGCCAAAATTCTGAAGCACTTTTGGAGAAAAAGGGTTGATTAAAATTCTCCGGGAGCTTTATCCCAAAAATTTCAGCGGTACCCAACACGATATCCATCGTTCCAGAGAATTCGGAATAAAGTTGAAGCGTGTACGCAAGGATGGCAATTAGAATTACAACACCACCATTTGTATCAACATTTTTGAATACAGATCCTACAAAGGGGTCTAATCGGTCAGCAATCACAATTTTCTTAATAAGACCCCAAAGCATTCTTTGTAGACCAAAAGTTAATGATGCATACGTAATTGATTCCCCGGTATTCAATTGTGGAATCACTTGATTGTATCGCGCAATAGGACCTTCAATGATTGTCGGGAAAAAGGATAAGAACAATATGATTTTTAGTGGATTTTGTTCTGCCTGAATGTTTCCCATTTTCACATCTACAAGGTAACTCATTGCTTGTAAAGAAAAGAATGAAATCCCAATGGGTTGTATGAATTTTCGATATGGAAGAGTCACCTCAAAACCTTTTAGAACTGAATTAAGGTTTTCACCGATAAAATTGTAATATTTAAAAACGGTTAATATCGTAAGTGGTATTAAAATCCCAAGAAATAAGAGTAACTTTTTATGTTTGGATTGGGTTAGACCCAATCCAATAGCATATGTTGATAAACTTATGATGAGTAGGTAAGTGATTAGTGTTGAACTCATCAAGAGATAAAAAGTAATGCTTCCAAGAAGCATTACAAGATAGCGATATTTTTGACTGCATATTTGATATGCAATCATCACAATCGGTAAAAACAAGAAAAGGTAAATATAATTGTGATATGCCATTAATTTTCACCGCTAAGACGACTTACCATTTCCCACATATTCTTGAGTGTATTAAAATTATTTGGTTTAATCTCATCAAATGGAATTTCAATATCAAAGGAATCTTCCAGTTCAGCAACCAATGTAAGAATTGAAAACGAATCAAGAATTCGTTTATCAACCAATTCACACTCATTCTCATAATCAATATTTGGTTTTATATCTTCTAATATTTCTAATAATTTATTCATTCTGATTTCTCCTTCGCTGAATTTAGCGTATCAATGTGTACGATGTCTCTAAGTGTTACGAGTCCTTGGTCTTTACTAAATACATTTACTTGTGGCAGATCTCTACTGAGAAAAAGGCTTATCCCTTCTGTGATGCTATACGCACCAACATTTTTAAATGCAATCACGTCATTGTAAGCAAGAGCAGTCTCAAAGTCTTTTACCAAGACATCCGCCACAGTACATAGAGAGCCGCATAAATTCCAAGTTGCTTGCGTTTCCATAGATTCTCCTAAAGCGATACGCTCAATATTAGGACACTTCATCCCTAGAAACTGACCGTAGTAACTAACGTGGTGAATACCGCCATCAAGTATTGCGTAATGCTTATGATCGTTAAGCTTTAAATCCACAACTTTGGTTAAATAAGTACCACACGATGCAACAATAATGCGTCCCATTTCCAAAACAACAGTTCCATCAAAATCCAAATTTTGAAGCATTGAACCAAACGCTGAAACGGAGACCGTTGGTTTATCGGATTCAAAATATTGAACACCCAATCCCGGACCAAATTCTAAACACGGTAATGCAATCTTGTAGCGATCGCGTAAATCTTCAATGTATTTTTTCTGAGTTTCGAGTTCCTTTTGAACCTTATCAAGCTTGTGCTTTTGGGTTCCTGAATACAATTGTATTCCATACCACTTCAAATATGGATATTCATCCTTTCGATCTAGTATTTCATCAATCGTTGAGGCATCCATACCGAATTGGTTTCCGCTTGTAAGTCTTAAAATAACCGATATGGTTTTTTGATACGCCTTCGATAAATCATTCAGTATTTCCAGATGTTTCATGGATTCAATTGTATAAATGGGTTGTTCGTCCATTTCAATAATTTTCCTGATGTCTTCATCGTTTTTGTAAACACCCGAAAGAATTATTTTTTGGTTTGAAATGTGGTTTCTTTGACAAATACGGAATTCTCCGGGTGAACACACTTCGAAAGAATCCACATAAGGATCTAAGATACCAACTAGAAATGGGTTTGCTTTCATGGCGTAACACAACTTTGCATTGTGAGGTAATAATGACTTTATTGTATTTACATGATTTTCTAGATGATCAATATCAAAAACATAACTTGGTGTTTTAAGTTCCTTATAAGAAGTACATAATTTGTTTAGATTCATACGTGGATCCCCACTTCCGATTTTAAGAGTTGTCGATCAATCTTACCGTTTTTCGTCAAGGGCATCTGGTGCACCTGAATAAAGGTATTGGGAATCATGTAATGGGGAAGCTTTGTTTCCAGATACGATATTAACGCCTTAACATCCAAATTCCCCTGGTAGATTCCATAAATCTTATATTTTTTTTCATGGTATACGCAACAGGCTCTCGAAACGGATGGATGTTCTTCAATTTTCCGTTCAATTTCTTCAAGTTCGATACGATGACCCATGTGTTTAATTTGAAAATCTTTTCGACCCCTAATACATAATTCACCGTTTTGATTATAGAATCCTAAATCACCCGTACGATAGATGATGTCTCGATAATAGGGATTCAACGGATTTTGAATAAATACTCGGTCCGTTTGTTCTTTATTATTAAAATATCCCAGTGCTAAACTCAATCCTCCGACGCAAATTTCACCCAGGACATTTGAGGAGACCACTTTAGAATTAGAATCATCTAATAAAAATACTTCGTCATCATAAAATGGAATTCCTATTGGAAGGTCTTCATCGTATTTACATTCCGATTCCAAAACATAATATGTACAATTGCATGTAATTTCAGTTGGGCCATATAAGTTTACAAATGTCGTATTTGGACACGCTTCACGCCACGTTTCCAAATGCTTGATTGGCATGCGCTCCCCACTGAACATTATTTGTCGTAACTGATTTGGTTGTCGATACGATAATCCTTTTAGCTGACTTACTAAACATAACGCAGAGACCGCCCATGTCAGTACCGTTGCATTTGATTCACAGATATAGTCTAATAACATAACTGGATTTGTAAAATACAATTTCGGTATTAAAACCAAGGTAGCACCTGTCCTGAGAGCACTATAAATATCTTTTACCGAAACATCAAAATCAAAAGGTGCTTGATTCGCAATTACATCGTCTTTTGAAAATTGAAACGTCTTGGTAAAATCATTGATAAATCGAATGACCGATGAATGGGATACAACGACACCTTTTGGATTCCCTGTCGAGCCTGATGTAAAGAGAATATAGAGCGGATGCGTTGATATATGCGATCCCATACGCTGTTTAATCTGATCTTCTTGACTGATTCCGTTCAATATGGATTTAGACTCAATATAATTAATCTCAGCATTCAATTGTTCAATTCGAGATTTTTGCGCTTCATCAGACACGATGAAATGTGTCTCTAATGTCTTTAGAATCGAAATAACACGATCATCGGGTTGTGAAGGATCCACAATGACGTAAGGACAACACGCGTAGGCTGCCCCAAACATTAACGCAAGCGTTTCAATTCCCTTTTCTCTGAAAATAACGATTGGTTGATTTTTTTCGAAATGATTAATAAAAAATGTTCCTGCTATACACGCTTTATCTTTTAAATCACGATACGTAATCGACTGATTCGGTTCGACTACTGCGGTTTTATTGGGATAATGCGCTGCACTTAATTCAAGATACTTTAAGATATGATTCATCGTTAAACTCCTTTAATTTCGTGCCAATTATACCATTCGTATTCTTAACACAATCTTAAGAACGGCTTATAGATTCTTAAGTCTACGAATCAAAGATCAAAACAATGATATGCTTGCATTATTAAGGAGAAATTTATGGAAAATCATGTCATTATTTATCAATCAAAAAATCCTACAAGCCATACACTTGATACTTGCATTCATGACTTTACAGATCGCAATCAACTGGATGATACATGGTATCTTTATAAAACTGAAAATGGTAAACCAGTCATCTTAAACAATGATTTTTATTATAGTAAGACGATAACCGATGCGTTCACTACGTATGCGTTCAGTCTTAATCCATTAAGTATTGATATCCAAAAGTACAAGGAAGATGTGAACTTTCAAAAAATCGCGAATCGCTTCTATCATCCCAACGAAATCGAATTTGTGAGACAGCACGGTATCCAAAGTTTCTATAAATTATGGTGTCTCAAGGAATGTTATATTAAATTTTTCGACTTAAAAATTGAGAAAGATTTCCCAAACTTCTCTGTCTTAGAGATTTTAGAAAACCAAATGAAAAATTTAACCTATACATCGTTACCATTAAGTGCAGGCTATTACGGTTCATTACTTACTGAAAAAAAGACCACATTCGAATTCATAGACCTTGATTGATGAAGATTACATAACAATTCACAAAACCAATAAGACAAAATTCACACGTTGAATTAACAAAATCCTTATAAACCGGTTCACTTACCTAAATATATGTTAAGATACATATATAAATGAGGAAAGGAATTAATATGAAAAAATTAAAATTAGCTTTAATTGGGCCAGGATTTCTTAATGACATCGTTGCTCAAGCGTGGGTAGATGGCTACCTACCTGAATACGAACTTGTAGGTGTTCTAGGTCGCAATCCACTTCGTACAGCAGCATTCGCAAACCATTATGGTTGTAAAGCATGTGCAACAATCGAAGAGTTAATGGCACTCGAACCTGATTATACATCTGAAGCCGCTTCGGTTAAATCAGTCGTTGACTATACTGAAACAGTTCTTCGTTCCGGTTCAAATCTTGTTGTACTTTCAATCGGAGCTTTTGCTGATGCATCATTCTATAACCATATACAAGATGTAGCGCGCGAAACTGGTAAAAAGGTTCATATTGCAAGTGGCGCAGTCGGAGGATTTGATATCCTACGAACGGCTACATTAATGAGCCCTGTCAATGTAAAAATGACGGGTATGAAATCCCCTCGTGCCCTAGTTCATACATCTCTAAATCGAGAAGGACTCATCGATATTCAAGAACCTGTAGAAGTCTTCGCAGGAACCACAAAAGAAGCCATTGCTGCATTACCAACACACGTAAACGTTTCTGTAGCAATAGCCCTTGCAAGTGCTGGTCCCGAAAATACAACGTTAAACATTAATGCCGTACCAGGTTATGTGGGTGACGAACATCGCATAATGCTTGAAGGCGAAGAAATAAAAACAGACTTGAAAATCTATAGCCGCACCAGTCGTGTAGCAGGTTGGAGTATTGTTGCAGTCCTACAGAATATTGTAGCTCCAATCGTATTTTAAATAAAAACTCAATGATCGATATCAAAAAAAATAACTCTTTAAGAGTTATTTTTTTGCTTTCAGTATGTCTTTAATTTTTAATTTATTTCCATAATTTAACGAACCAAAACGATAGATGTAGACCGAAATCTTCGCAATCACTAAGGTTGATAAAATCATAATTGCCATTGAAACCACAATTTCAATCCAATTTACCGATGTAAGCATAAAACGAATTGGCATTGTAAATAACGAGACAAACGGTACATAGGAACTAATAATCGTTAGTTGGCTATCCGGCGCACTTAAACTACTTGAGGCAATAAAGAATGCGATAACAAATAAAACAGTAATTGGTGTAGTCGCAGAACTTACATCTTCTACTTTAGAAATCAATGAACCCAATGCCGCAAAAATATAAAGGTATAAAATATAACCTGCAATTGAGAATACTAAATACACAATTGCTGTATAGAACGTAAGCGATCCTTGTACCATCATTAAAATATCTGGATCATAATTCACCTTATTTACCATAAAACCTATAAATACGGACAATAAGATTGTACCAACTTGCAACAATCCAACAGCTCCCATTGCAAATACTTTTCCAAGAATAAGAACTTTAGGATCCGTGCTGGTAATAAGCAATTCCATGGTTCGACTGTCTTTCTCACGTGCAACGGACGTTGCTACGGATTGACCAAAGAAAAGAATCAACATATACATTGCAAACATAATAACGTAAGCTATAAAGAATCCTTGTGAGGAATCCTTCCCGATTGTTTCGACCTCTGATGTAATTGAAACATTCATCGCATTACGCGCTTCGTTTACATCAATATTATTTGCCTTAAAATTTTCATCAATGGCCATTGTTTTTAATGTATCTTCAATTATACCATCTTCAAAACCAAACATATCCTTGTCAATTGTCAGTACTTTATAGGCTGTACTGCTGTGTAAAATAAACCCTTTTTTTATTTCTTTATTGAGCAATGATGTTTTCATTGTCGCCTCGGAATCAAATTGTTTAAGATGGTCGAGACCAAGCAATGAAGCAAACTTTGCTTTATCAATCGATTCATCCTCGAAGATAAATCCCCACTCATTTCGGATTTCAGTTACCACTTCACCTGTTTGAGGTTCACTTGATGGATCTTCCTTAAAGAATGTTTGGATTGTCGGAATTGATGTGATAAACAAAACCGCCATGCATAAAATTAACGTTGTTACTTTTACACTGCGTTTTCGTAACATTTCTAAAAATTCAAATTTAAATACAGTACTCAGTTTATTCATGATGATCTCCTACCTTTGCTACAAAAATATCTTGAAGACTTGGTTCATAATCTGACAAGAGTTTTAAATCAATATCGGATTCAATCACGGATGCCATCCATGCCTTCTTTGACAATTCTTTTGATAAAGAAACAATCATCGATTTCTCATCCGCCTCAACATGCACTTGATCACTGCTCAACAATGCCATGAGTTGATTCGAATCATAATTATGGGCTTGAATACGAATTTTATCCTTTCCAAGCTCTTTTTTAATTGTATTAAGGGATCCATTTAAAACAATTGATCCTTGATTAATAATGGCAATGTCATCACAAAATGTTTCGACATAACTCATTTGGTGACTTGAAAAAATAATAATCTTATCATCCGCAATATAATTCGTTAAGGCATCTTGAAATACTTGAGAATTCACAGGGTCTAAACCACTAAATGGTTCATCAAGGATTAAGATATCTGGATTATTTAAAAAAGCTTGCGTAATTTGTACTTTTTGCTGGTTTCCTTTCGACAAGGTTTCCAATTTACGGTCGAGATATTCTTCTATCTTAAATTGTTTAGCCCAATAGTTTACAGAATCCATCGCTTCTTCGCGGGTAGCACCGCGAAGCATTGCAAAATAGACAAGTTGATCAATAACACGTGTTTTAGAATACATACCACGTTCTTCGGGAAGGTAACCAATGCGATAATCTTCGGGACTAAATGGTTTCCCATCTATGGTAATATTCCCCGAATTGGGTTTAAAAACATCCATTAAGATTCGAATTGACGTTGTTTTTCCCGCTCCATTACGACCAAGATAGCCAAAGATTTGACCACTGTTCACTTCAAATGAAATATCTTTGAGCACATGATGTTCGTCAAAATACTTGTTAATCTGATTAAATTCTAATTTCATAACATTTCTCCTTCTCACTTTAAAAATATTTTATCATGGGAATTTGTAATAAAGGTGATGCGGTTCTAAATCGACCTATTTCATACCCAAATGACATAAAATGCTCCCACTCTCAAAAAAAGCTTAGCATCTCTCAATGCTAAGCTTTTTAAATATCCGTCCTAACTATGCTTCTTCTTGTTTACGTTTTTTAACAAGTACCAAGCCTAATCCGATTAAAGTAATACTTGCAATCACTGCAACACTACTATCAGATACCCCAGTTTGAGGTAAATCCGTCTGATTGTTTTCGCCAGGTTTTGTTGGATCTACTGGTTTTGTTGGATCTACTGGTTTTGTTGGATCTACTGGTTTTGTAGGGTCAACAGGTTTTGTTGCTTTAATCCATTGTGCGTAGAGTTTAACATTTCCTACTACATCAATTGAGTCGCCAGGTGCATAACTATCACCTTTTCCATCCGCTTGAGTATTCCAGCCAATAAAGTTATAACCTTCTTTAACTAAATTATTTGAACTCATTACGATAATGTTTTCACCCTTTTCGTAAGGATGTGAATCAATCGGTGCATTTCCGGAAGTGTTTCCATTTCCATCATACTCAACCGTATATGTATCTACAACAACAATTACTTTTTTCCACTGTGCATAGAGTGTAACATCCGCATTAACAGTCACTGAGCCACTTACTGTGTCACCTTTTCCATCAGCTTGGGTGTTCCAACCTATAAATTCATATCCGTCTTTTGAGAGGTCTCCAGCACCAAGAATGGTTGCTGATTCACCTTTTTCATATTCTTTAGTATCAACAGGTGCTGTTCCAGCTGTATTCTCATTACCTTTATAAGTAACTGTGAATTTTTCTGTAACTGGAGGTGTAACATCTTCTTCCCATTGTGCATAAAGATCTACATTTTGTGTCATCGTAATGTTGGCATCTTTCGCATAGTCCGTTCCTGTTCCATCAGCAAGAGTATTCCAGCCAATAAAACTCCAACCATCTTTAACTAAAGTCGATTCACCTAGAACAACTGCATTTTCATTTGTATCATAGGTATTTGAATCTGTTGGTTCAACACCCGCTGTATTTCCATTACCATGATAGGTAACCGTGAACGCATCCCCTACACGCCATACAGCGTATAGACGTAGACTGTCATCAGCAACTTTCACAGGTTTACGTGTGTTAAAGTCTGCATCTGGTGTCGTTGCATTGATATCTTTTGACCATCCCATAAACTTGTATCCTACACGTTCTGGATGAATGCTATCTTCTGTCTGTTCTTCTTTAATAGACTCAGCTGAAGTTATATCATAATAGGAAACAACTTTTGAAGACGCATCTTTTTCATAGTAAGTTTCACCTTCGTAGTCATTCATTTCCTCTAAGTCAAAATTCCCGCCATTAGCATCATAGTTAATCCAAAGGATTTCTACAGCACCAATATCACCTAAACGTTTCTTCCCACGTTGATCGTACCCATCAGTATTTCCACCGATGAAGCCATCATCTGCTGGTCCTTCAGGTTTAATTGCGATTGTAGGAATGACTTCCCCTTCAATCCCTGCCACTAACTCCGATTGATCACGACTTAAGCCAACATTTTTAAATCCAAAAATTTCTTTTTTAGCTTGAGTTGCTACTTCTGGTGTGCTTTGATCGATATTAATAATATTACCATTTCTCATTACCGAAGATGAACTATTCGAAATGTCTTTAAATTTAGCCGTTGGGTCAATCACGCCATTTTTGTAAACTTGATTGCCGAAGAATAGTGATCCCTTATAATTAATCGTAGCAGTAGCGAGCATTCCCGCACCACTTAAAGAGATCGCTCCACCTTTAAACTCAGTATCAACATCTGCATTCCCTGCGACATTATCCATAAATGTAGAGCCCGAAATAGTGTTCGACATTTTCGAAGATCCACCATTTTTAAAGTACATAATTGCTCCACCGGGTAGATTCGCTCCATCAGTACCGCCGGCTTTATTGCCATAGAATGTACTGTTGTGGATGTTTGTAGTTAATCCTGCGGGAGTACCTGAACCTTGGAATAAGATTGCACCACCATCATCTTTTGCTTCATTGTATGCAAAGGTTGTTTGATCAATATCGACGGTTGCGCCATCACGACCATCAAAGATATAAATTGCGCCTCCATCATAAGTTTCAGAATGGCCATCACCACCTGCTTTATTTCCTTTGAAATAACTTTGTTTAATCGTCATATTTCCACGATAGTAGTGTAATGCGATTGCACCACCACCACCACCAAATACGCCGGTATTAATGGAATCGTTGTGATTATTACTTAAAATTGTATTTGCAATATTAATATCACTGTAGATGTTTTTACCACCGATGGCTCCTGAGGTATATCCGCCACTAGTACCCGTATTATTTGAAATTGTACTATTTGTAACGTTAAAGGTACCTCGGCTGTTTTCAGAAAGTTGTACAGCAGATCCACCTGTCACACCCTTATTATTGTTAATAAGAGTTGTATCAATCGTGAACTCAGCTCCTGACTGAATATTTGCAGTAATTGGTGTTGCACCGTTATTGATAAATTTACTGTTACTTAAATTAATAACACCTGTTGGATTTGAAATACGAAGTAGATTTGATGTATGTCCTACCCCATCCATAACAAGATTCTTAATATTAAGTGTTACGTTGTGAGCAACCGTAACTTCAAGGGTTGAATTTGTCCAGATAACATGATTCGCATCAAATGTAATGTTTGCATTTGGAACTGTTATTGAAACATCTTCTGCTACAAAATCAGATGCTAAAGTGATGACGTCACCTTCAAGAGCGCCTGCAAATGCTGCTTCAAGCTCTGTTTTGTTTTTAATTGCGCCAAGATTATATTTGACTGCTTTAACCTTCTTAGTTTCTTCTTTAACTTCTTCTTTTACAGTTTCATCTGTTGTTTCTTCTTCAACTGCATCAGTAGATGGTTCAACAGTTTCCGTTAAAGTCGCTTCTTCTTCAACTGTTTCGTCTATTTCTTTATCGTCAACTTCTGCAGATTCTGTTGCTTCCTCATCTGTTGACTCTGTTTCATTCTCATCCACAACTTCTGTAGATTCTTCTTGTTCTTGATCTATTGCTTCTGTTGTGACAACGGAATCTTCCGAAATAAATTCCGGGTCTTCATTTGCGAATGCAACTTGAGCGGTTCCCACGCCGAGCATTAGACATAACATAATTACCAATGATTTCTTAGCATAAGTACTTTGTTTTTTCATACCCTTACCTCCATGCAATCATTATATTTTCTATCAAATAAAAATTTATTCAAATGTCATTAATCGATAAATCTATGTTATAAAGAAAATATAGTTTATGAATCAAGAAACAATTTCTATGATTTATTTATTAATAATAAATAAAAAAAAGGATGAGGTTTCCTCATCCTTAACACTGCATTATGATTCTTTTTTCTTTAACATAATAAGTGTAATACCGATAATGGTTAATCCTGATCCTACAATTGGAACAAGAAGGTTTTCATTCACACCTGTACTTGGTAGTACTGCATCACTTTGTACATTTCCAACACCATCTGGATGATCTTTCTGTATTTCATCGATATTTAAATCAGGCTGTGTCACTTCTGGTTTTGTTATTTCTGGATCAGTAGGTATTGGTTTTTGTTCTAATTCCCATTGAGCATAGAGTACTTTATCCGAAGTAACTGTCAATTTATCTTTCGCATCAAAATGGTTTCCCGTACCATCTGCTTTATCATTCCACCCCATAAATTTATGGTTTTTAAGAGTCAGATTATTTGTGTTTCCAAGGATTTCATAGACCGTGTTCTCCGTAACCGTTGATCCATTTGGAACTGACCCTTGTGTCGCACCGTTCGCATTGTATGTAATTGAATAATCAACGACTGGAACGATTGCTTTTTTCCATTGTGCATAGAATACTGTATCTTCAGTTACAGTAAATAGCGCATTGGGTTGAACCGCTTGACCCGTTC
>NZ_SBAR01000006.1:0-24925 GCF_016617625.1 Erysipelothrix sp. strain 2 (EsS2-6-Brazil) | reverse complement strand
GCACCGTTCGCATTGTATGTAATTGAATAATCAACGACTGGAACGATTGCTTTTTTCCATTGTGCATAGAATACTGTATCTTCAGTTACAGTAAATAGCGCATTGGGTTGAACCGCTTGACCCGTTCCATCTTGTGCAGTATTCCATCCATCAAATGTATAGCCTGGATTGGCTAGATTTGGAAGCGTATCGAGCACGGTATATACTGTGTTCTCCTCAACGCGTGTTCCATTTGGAACATCACCACTTAAAGCACCGTTCGCATTGTATGTAATTGAATAATCAACGACTGGAACGATTGCTTTTTTCCATTGTGCATAGAATACTGTATCTTCAGTTACAGTAAATAGCGCATTGGGTTGAACCGCTTGACCCGTTCCATCTTGTGCAGTATTCCATCCATCAAATGTATAGCCTGGGTTTGCTAGATTTGGAAGCGTATCGAGCACGGTATATACCGTGTTCTCCTCAATGCGTGTTCCATTTGGAACATCACCACTTAAAGCCCCATTTCCATCATATGATACGGAATAGTCCACAATCACAGGATCCTCAGACCAAACAGCAAATAGGTTCTCATGCCAATCCACTAATTGATTATCCAAACCCCATATATAACCACTTCCCGCGTTATCCAGTTCCCATCCTTCAAACGTAAATCCTGGCCGAACTGGTTCTTGGTAACCTTGGTCATATGTTAAAAGTTGATCCAAATAAGTTGTAATCGTGTAAGTGTCTGTACCGTCTTGAAATGTTCCGCCCTCTGCGGAAAATGTTGCAACGAAGCTATTTGCCGTGTCAAATGTACTCTTCGCTATAACACCTGCTTGTTTGTTAACCATTAAGATATGTGATTTGACCACGCCAAGATTAACATTATCGACTAATTTAAAATAAACTTTCTCCATAACATCAGCTTCATCTTCGCAAATTACCGTATCAATCAATTCAAGAACACCCGTATTGTATTCAAAATAGAGTTCGTATTCGATTGGATAGGATAAGGCTGATGGATTGGTAACCTCAGGGATAAATCCTACTTGGTATGATGGTGATAAAATATTTGAACTATGATTTCCCAAAAGATCCGCTGGACTGTAGTCTGCTTTCACACCACTGCTGATATTCACGACGTTTACCATTAACATCGTTACTAAGACAAAACTTAAAATATGTTTTCTTAAATTTTTCATCTTAATTCTCCTTTATTAGATGTATTCTCAATTTAACATCTGTTAAGAAAATTAAGATTAATATGACACAATCCTGTCAGAATTTGTAATAAACGGACATATTTTTGCTTTTTTTCATAAAATATTATTACAAATGCGTCGCATTCCTAGATTACGCTTTACCGAATCGAATCTAATTATGATTTGAAAACGTGTTCATACAAACGCATTTAATGTTTGACCGCATTCTTCGTAATTCTCAATTAATTCATAAACTTAACATTTTAGTTTTAATACTTTCATCTTTTTTTAATGAAATCTTTGGCCTTACCCTTCAATCTTCTTGATTTTAATGACACGCGATTGATCCTTACAACCCTTCCTGCAAGGAGGCATCGTATGTAAAATTTTTAATAAAGGCTATTATGAAGACCTTGAATCCATACAATGCGCTTGAGAAGAAGCTGTATTTACTAACTATTGCGGAAAAATACAATATCCTTCACCCATGAGACAAAAAAAAACAAACAATGAAATTGTTTGTTTGATTATCATATTGGCTGGGCCACCTGGGATCGAACCAGGGAATGTCACAGTCAAAGTGTGATGCCTTACCGCTTGGCTATGGCCCAATATCTTTCCGTGTTTGCTTGTTTATTATAGCATAACACGTAGGCAATGCAAGGGGTAAAACACATTTTTTTATATAATTCTTAAACTTTTAAACATTACCTTCTAAATGTGATTTTCGTTCACGATTAACAAGCCAAATAACAGCATAATCATCGCACCACATAGTGATATACAATAAGTATCAACATCGGTAAGACAATAAAAAACATATCTGTAGAAACGCTTATCAGCTCCGAACGTTGTTTCTTATGATTACTTTTAGGATGTTTTTTCTCTTTACGACCTAGAATCACATTTCCAAGTCCAACCAAGACTATCCCCAATAAAACTAAAGACGCTAAGAACTCTAACATGGAATAAAATTGAAACGGTAGAACAAAACTTAATCCATAAGTAATTGCGGAAAGAATCAAACCTAATGCTATATAAATCATATTCTTATATTCTTTCATAGTTTCTCCTTATATATATGGGAAAAAGGAGACTGAGTCTCCTTGAATAAAACCTACTTAATAATATTTTCTGAATCAATGTCGAAGAAATGACCTTTACTTAAGTTCATTGAGAGTTCAACTTCTTGACCTGAGCTATACGCTTCATTAACCCCAAGACGAGAAATAAAGTCTTGTCCGTCGATTGAAGCATGAACCATTGTTTCAGCTCCTAATAACTCTGATACAGAAATCAATGCCTTAACAATTGATTCCGGTTGTGAGTCAAGAACCAGTGGTTCATCATGAATATCTTCTGGGCGGATTCCAAAAATAACATCTTTTCCTTCATAACCATTATCTTGAAGGACTTTGTATTTTCCTTCTGGAATTGGTACATTTAGATTTTCACTTGCGATGAAGTGTCCATTTTCAACGCGTCCTTTAAAGAAGTTCATGGCCGGTGATCCGATGAATCCAGCTACGAATACATTATTTGGTGAATTGTAAACTTCTTTTGGCGTTCCGATTTGTTGTACAATTCCCTTTTTCATAATAACAATTCGGTCTGCCATTGTCATCGCTTCGGTTTGGTCATGAGTAACATAGATTGTTGTTGTTTTAAGACGTTGGTGTAATTTCGTAATTTCCGCACGCATTGCTACACGTAATTTCGCATCAAGGTTACTTAATGGCTCATCCATTAAGAATACTTCTGCATCACGAACAATCGCACGTCCAAGTGCAACACGTTGGCGTTCACCACCTGATAGCGCTGCTGGTTTACGATCTAAATAAGTATCCAAGCCTAAAATCTCAGCTGCATTTTTAACCGCCTTATCGATTTCATCTTTTGGTGTCTTACGAATCTTAAGACCAAAAGCCATATTGTCATACACTGTCATATGCGGATATAAAGCGTAGTTTTGGAAAACCATCGCAATATCACGATCTTTAGGTTCGACATCATTTACCAGACGATCTCCAATCCATAATTCACCAGAAGTAATATCTTCTAAACCTGCAATCATTCTTAATGTCGTTGATTTACCACATCCAGATGGCCCAACAAACACAATAAATTCTTGATCTTGAATTTCGAGATTAAAATCAACAACGGTATCGTGATCATTTTTGTCATATCGTTTATAAATACTCTTTAAGCTAATATTTGCCATGTAATTATCCCCTTTTACTTTCTTAAATACATTATAATAAAGCGGTTACAAATATGATATAGTATTGTTGAACAAAGAAATTGTGCAAGGAGACCATATGACATTTAACGACCTACAAAAACTCTATCCCAGTGCTCGGGTAAGCCAAATTAATAATGCTTCCGAATCAGAGTTTGTGCTTTATGACGGATATCAATATTTGATGATTAATGTTTCTGTTCTCAACAAAACAGAGAAAGACTTATTATCCTTAATGTTTAAAGAAAAAGATCAAAAATCAATGTGGTATCAGCATCTTATCAACGGTGAGGCCTTGACGCTTGCATCTACCAAGTCTTATCATTTTATCCATTTTCATGTGAAGTATCTCAATCAAAATCATGACTTGTGGTTGAAAACGTTTAAGCACTTCTTTGAAAACCCATTAGATGCTTTCTATATTAATAATCATTCAGGTCTTGTGGTTTTAGATTCACGACTTTATGACTTAGAATCGCTTAAAGGGTTTATCGCTGCCTTGGATGATGATTTCTCTACAAACACATCCTTATATATAGGTTCCGATCGAATGATGAATGATGACTTGATTGCTTTATTTAAAGAAGAAACGTTGTTATTTCATAAGTCAGGCTACCCGGCACGTATTAATAACTTTTCAAATACTTACCTTCAAGCATATGTAACGCCACATATACGTTCCAGCTCAATTGGTTCCTCCATGCGACAACTCATTTTGTCACAAGATGATATGGTTGAAACAATTATTTGCATGTGGGAACACGAAGGTAATGTAACCTCTTCAGCGCAAGCACTATTTATACACAGAAATACGCTTAACTACCGTATTGATAAATTTCATGAATTGACCGGATTATCATTACGTCATTTGGATGATCTGCTTTTAGCATATCTTCTTGTTCTATAAATTGTTCTTTTTGGTTTCTTTTTAAGCCATTTTCTTTTACTCGTGAACATTTGGTGTATAATAAGTAAATGTATATAGGAGGTAAACTTACAAATGGATTTATTTGAAGGTTTAAAAGAAAAGATTTCCGGAAAAGACATTAAAGTTGTTTTTCCAGAAGGTGTTGATGCACGAATTATCGGTGCTGCAGTACGTTTAGCAGCTGATGGACTTTGTCATCCAATCATCTTAGGTAATAAAGAAGTAATTTTATCGTCAGCACAAGATTTAGGTTTCTTGATGGATAAAGTAGAGATTATCGATCCAGAAACTTACCCTGAAGACAAAAAAGAAGCAATGGTTGATGCCCTTGTGGAACGTCGTAAAGGTAAATTAGCTAAAGAAGATGCTTACGAATGGATTAAAAATGTAAACTACTTTGGAACAATGTTAACGTATATGGGAGATGCTGATGCTATGGTGAGTGGTGCAATTCACTCAACAGGTGATACAGTGCGTCCAGCATTACAAATTATTAAGACAAAACCTGGTGTGAGTCGTACAAGTGGTGCATTTATTATTTTCAAACGTCATGAATCATACTTATTCTCAGACTGTGCCATCAACATCAACCCTAGTTCACAAGAATTAGCAGAAATTGCTGTTGAAAGTGCAAAAACAGCTGAACTCTTTGATATCGACCCAATTGTATCACTCTTAAGTTTCTCAACTAAAGGTTCTGCAAAGAGTGAAGAAGTTGATAAAGTTGTGGAAGCAACACGTATCGCTCAAGAGCTTGCGCCTGAATATCAAATTGATGGAGAATTGCAATTTGATGCATCATTTGTGCCTACAGTTGCTCAATTAAAAGCTCCTGAATCAAGTGTAGCAGGTAATGCCCGTGTATTTATCTTCCCAGATCTTCAATCCGGAAATATTGGATATAAGATTGCACAACGTCTTGGTGGATATGAAGCAATTGGACCAATTCTTCAAGGTCTAAACAAACCAGTATCTGACTTATCACGTGGATGTGTTGAAGAAGATGTTTATAAACTTGCAATTATTACTGCAGCTCAAACATTAATTAAATAATATCGGACACTCTTCGGAGTGTTCTTTTATTTTTGTGGACTCAGATTAAGATAAGAAATACACTATAAATATGCATAATAATGCTTTAAAAAGGGCTTATTGTACCTTTTAAAGAACCTTTTCACATTTAATAAAAACTTTATTCAAATATTTGAAATAAATCGACTTTTAGTGTTGACTATATCAAGAAGCGTATGGTATATTATTAAGGCGTTAAGGAATACAAACAAACGCAACAGACCTGGAGGTTTAGCTCAGTTGGGAGAGCATCTGCCTTACAAGCAGAGGGTCAGCGGTTCGAGCCCGTTAACCTCCACCATATTTGCCGACTTAGCTCAATTGGTAGAGCAACTGATTTGTAATCAGTAGGTTGGGGGTTCAAGTCCTCTAGTCGGCACCATTTTGAATAAGAATGGGGAGATAGCGAAGTGGCTAAACGCGGGTGACTGTAAATCATCTCCTTAGGGTTCGGCGGTTCGAATCCGTCTCTCCCCACCATTCTTTTGTCTCGTTAGCTCAGGTGGTAGAGCAACTGACTTTTAATCAGTGGGTCGTAGGTTCGAGTCCTACACGAGACACCATTCAAAATGCGGGTGTAGTTTAATGGTAAAACTCCAGCCTTCCAAGCTGGCTACGGGAGTTCGATTCTCCTCACCCGCTCCAATTATATAAAACCTAAATCGTTTATGACGATTTTTTTATTTGTCTCATTAGATTTCTAAATTTTTTTAATAAAAAACATATTTTTTATTCATCTCATATTTACAATTTTGATGATATTTGTTAGAATAACTAAGCAAGCAAACCTTGCGGGTGTAGTTTAATGGTAAAACTCCAGCCTTCCAAGCTGGCTACGGGAGTTCGATTCTCCTCACCCGCTCCAATTATATTTATAACAACCGTATGTACGGTTTTTTTTTGCTGTTTTTTATTCGTTTTGTATATATTCTAGTCCAATATCCTCATAGCATTGCTCAGATTCCAGAACTGATTGACTTCATATTTTTCCCTCGTTATGATAAAAGTGCTCAAGATATGTGATCGAAAGCAAAAGCAGAATTCATGTTCTGCTTTTTTTACCTTTAACTTACTTCATATCCAAGTTATAATAGTCGAAAGGAGATTTATATGATACGTATATGTGATGCAATGGATTTGGACGACGCAATAGACTATGCATGGTCTCATCAATCAAATCCTTTAACTCAATCATTTCCAAAATATAAGACAAAATCAGAACTCTCAAAAATCATTAAGAAATCGCTTTGCCTTGCTAAATTCAACGATCATCAGGAAATTGTTGGATTTGGTGCATTCGCAATTGCAGAGGACGATTGCATTATGCAAACCGTAGCAGGTATCTATGCTTCGAATGATTACCAAGCAGTGTTAAGGGCATTTATTGATTATTTAAAAGCTGCGTTCCCAAGCTATCAATTACTTTGCGGTTTTCCAATCTCAAATCAAACCGCTTTAGAGGCTTACGATGATTTCGATGCGAATCTAATCGATGATTGTACTGTAATGACCTTAGATGTCGAACGCATTCCAAAATTGAAGCACGCTACTTTGCATATGGAACCTTTACTTGAATCGAACGAACAGCGATTTAAGCACCATCACGACCAGGTAAACCCCGATATTTTTTGGTCTGCAGATAAAATATTTAGAAATAAGAAACCATGGTTTGTTTTTCTAGAAATGAGTAATCAATCCGTGGTAGGTTCCATCACATTAAAAAAATACAACCATATCTATGCAGAGGTATTTTCGTTTTATTCAAGCATGGAGTCAGCATATGAATTCTTGAACCGTTCTGTAAGGTATTGCGCAGATCAAGGAATCGAAGAAATACTCTTCTTCGTAGATACCGAAAACGCTATCGCCCTTGCTGCCGCTACAGCGAATGGTTTTAGAGAACAAGACCATTATTTTAGTTTTAAGATTTCCCTTTAAAATATTTCCTGGGTGATTTTTAAGAACAAATATAAACACACGCATTTATTGCGTGTGTTTTTTTGTTAATGTTTTTCCGATAGCACGATGCCACTCTGATAATTTAAGTTGTCGTTTCTCATCATCAATTCTTGAGTCCCACGAAGTATTTTTTGTGCGCACATCAATAAATGCCGCTTTATCTTTAAAAAAACCTGTCTGTAAGCCCGCTAAGAAACAAGCACCAAGGGATGTAGACTCCGACGTAAAGGATCGTTGTACATTCACATTTAAAAGGTCAGCTTGAAATTGCATCAAGAAATTATTGTTTGATGCACCGCCGTCAACTTTAAGGGATGTGATGTTAATGTTTGAGTCTTCTTCCATCGCCTTCATAATATCATAGCTTTGAAAAGCAATTGATTCTAACGCCGCTCGAATGATGTGATTTTTGTTTGTACCTCGGGTCAATCCAAATATGGTCCCTGTTGCATCCATATCCCAATAAGGTGCACCCAAACCAGTGAGTGCAGGAACAAAGTAAACACCCCCGCAATCACGGACTTTTTGGGCGAAGTATTCCACATCAGAGGCATCATCAATAATCCCCAATTCGTCACGCAACCATTGAATCACAGCGCCCGCAATAAACACCGACCCTTCTAAGGCATATTCTATCTTCCCATTTAGCCCAATCGCAATGGTTGTAAGCAAGCCATTCTCACTCTCTACAAATCGTTCTTTTGTGTTCATAAGTAAGAAGCAACCCGTTCCATATGTATTTTTCACATCTCCCGAATTGAAACACGTCTGTCCAAATAAAGCCGCTTGTTGGTCCCCTACAACACTGGAAATTGGAATTTGATACCCTTGAATGTTTGTATAGCCATATAAATGACTGCTGTCAAACACGTGGGGCAGCATGGACCTTGGAATATCCAATGCACTTAAGATGGTGTCATCCCACTCTAAATCCCTTATATTATAGAGCATTGTTCTTGAGGCATTTGTATAATCTGTAGCATGAATTTTGCCTCCCGTGAGATTATAAAGCAGCCATGAATCAACAGTTCCAAATAACAATTCTCCTCGATCTGCTTGTTCCCGCGCCCCTTCAACATGATCAAGAATCCATTTCACTTTAGTTCCTGAAAAATAGGCATCAACAATTAGACCCGTATGTTTTTTAATATAATCTGATAATCCGAAATCTTTGAGGTCTTCACAAATTGGAGCGGTACGACGACATTGCCATACTATCGCATTATAGATGGGGCGCCCCGTATTTTTATTCCACACAACCGTTGTTTCACGTTGATTTGTAATTCCAATCGTTTCAATATGCTCGGGTCCAATACCCGCACGCGCTAAAACTTCATTTAAAACACCACTTTGTGTCGCCCAAATTTCCATGGGGTCTTGTTCGACCCACCCTTGTTTGGGATAGATCTGTGTGGTCTCTGTCTGTGCTTTCGCAATAATATTGTATTCTTTATCGAAAATGATGGCTCGCGAACTTGTTGTTCCTTGATCTAGTGTAATAATATAGTCCTTCATGATTATCTCCTTACATGATTTTATTATACCATTCTAGTTCTGTTCTTATGTGAGTATTTGTAGGTTAAGGTTATTTTAATCCTCAATATGTGGAGAATAAATCACGTTTTGAATATTTAACCATAATATTTCATTTTTTCACTTTTTTTGCTTTACATTGTTCAGTTTGTTTGTTAATATAGTAAAGCATTAAGGAAGTAATTCGGAGGTTTAGCTCAGTTGGGAGAGCATCTGCCTTACAAGCAGAGGGTCAGCGGTTCGAGCCCGTTAACCTCCACCATTTTTTTTTGCTCAAACTGCCGACTTAGCTCAATTGGTAGAGCAACTGATTTGTAATCAGTAGGTTGGGGGTTCAAGTCCTCTAGTCGGCACCATAATGTCTCGTTAGCTCAGGTGGTAGAGCAACTGACTTTTAATCAGTGGGTCGTAGGTTCGAGTCCTACACGAGACACCATTTAATTTAAAAATATAAGCATCGTTTTCGATGCTTTTTTTGTGCTCACATCTTTCTCCATACAAATAATTTCTACAGAAAGCGATAACATCATGTTTTTTTTACACAATACTTCGGAAAAGTGATAAAATGTATGCAGTTTTATTAAGGAGATTTCTTATGAACATACTTAGTCAATTATTTTTAATCCTTGCATTTTCTTATGCTGGCGAAACACTTACAACCCTCCTTCATCTTCCAGTTCCAGGAAGTATCGTTGGGCTTTTTCTTTTATTCGGTGCACTTCAATTTAAACTTATTAAAGTCAAGCACGTTGAGGAATCTGGTTCGTGGCTTAAAAATAATATGGCATTTCTCTTTGTACCTGCAACGGTTGGAATTATGCCTTACTTTGATATTATTCAAAAATCATGGATAAATATTACGATCATCTTAATTTGTTCGACCTTGATTACCTATATCGTTACAGGTCTCGTCGCAGAGTTTTTAAATAAGAAGGGAGTGCATTAATGATGAATTCACTCTTTAACAATCCTTTATTTGGTCTTGTACTCACTTTCGGTGTTTATTTAGGTTCTCAAAAACTCCAAAAAAAGTTTAAGTCCCCGCTATTAAATCCACTTCTTATTACTTCCCTAGCAATTATTGTAATGCTCACGGTATTTGGTATTGACTACGAAAATTATAACCAAGGTGGACAATTTTTAACAGCGTTAATTGGGCCCGCAACTGTAGCCCTCGCAATTCCCCTTTATAATAATCTTGATCTCCTCAAAAAATATAAAAAATTAGTCTTGATAAGTACGCTAACCGGTGTCATTGTACACGCAGTGTGTATTCTGATTTTATCTCTAGTTTTAAATCTTGATTCTCAAATGATTGCAACTGTTATTCCAAAATCTGTAACGACCGCAATCGCCGCAGATGTTGCGCTGAGTTTAGGTGGTCTTAAGACGCTTACAATATGCATTGTGATTGTGACTGGAATCCTTGGTGCCGCACTTGCTCCAATTCTTAATAAGGTCTTTCACATCGATAATCCCTTAGCGCAAGGTCTTGCTTTAGGAACTGCCGCACATGCAGTAGGAACTTCTAAAGCAATTGAGATGGGTGAGTTACAAGGAACAATGGCGACTTTATCTCTCATTCTTACAGGACTTGTTACCGTAGCGTTGAGTCCACTAACATTGAAAATTATAACTGCTATAATATAGTAGAGGTGAATTATGAAACATATTTTATTTGTATGTCTAGGTAATATTTGCCGTTCTCCGATGGCAGAAGGAATTTTTAAAGATTTATATGGTGATAAGTATGTCGTGAAATCAGCAGCAACGAGTTCTTGGGAGCATGGAAATCCGGTCCACCCCGGAACTGCATCGATTTTAGAAGCGATGGGAATTTCCTGTAAGGGTATGACCTCTTCACAAATCACAATTGAAGATTTCTATCATTATGACTATATCATCGGAATGGACAAAAGCAATATCCAAAATCTTTTAAAAATCGCACCCAAAGGTACTGAACACAAGATTCATTTGTTTTTGGATCAAGTTGATGACTTAAAAGGACATGAGGTTCCAGATCCTTATTATACCGGAGATTTCGAAGAGACTAAGGATCTTGTTTTACGAGGTTCACACGCTTGGGATCAATATCTTAGTAAAAAAGAATAAACTTTTGTTTATTCTTTTTTTATGCTTTTAATTAATTCTCCAACTAAGGCAATTATTGGAAAGATAATCCAACCGGGATGCCATAAGTTCATGGTGAAGCCAAGAATAAGGTAAACCATTGACGCTAACCCCATTAGAATTCCCGTTATGTTTTCAAGTCGCTCTTCCCGTTCTAATGTTTCTTTTAAACTTGAAGACTGCGCCTTACTTTTAGCCCACTCATAACGTGTTGTCAGTGCATCAATATGAGTTTTATTAACACCCGCATTAATAAATAATACGACCGCAACTGCGGTAATACTCATAAACACTAAAGGGGCGTACTCGCTAAC
The DNA here is from genome assembly GCF_016617625.1 of Erysipelothrix sp. strain 2 (EsS2-6-Brazil). NCBI lineage: Bacteria > Bacillati > Bacillota > Erysipelotrichia > Erysipelotrichales > Erysipelotrichaceae > Erysipelothrix > Erysipelothrix sp. strain 2 (EsS2-6-Brazil). The sequence goes on along the minus strand of NZ_SBAR01000006.1, from coordinate 13,558 downwards.
AAACAAATATTCTTCCAAATACACAACTGAAAACACTGCGATGATACAGAGGGCAACACCCAAAACAATTGAACGAATAAATGTAGGTTGATTGTCTTTTTGGATTTGATCAATTCGTTGATATTGAACTGAGTCCACAATCCCTTTATTCGTAATATCGTCATAGGTTGCATAGATCATGCCATAGTATACAAAGAGGGTTACGCCCACAATCAGAGATAAAAAGAAAATTATTAAATTATTGAAAGACGCTGTTGCGCCTACACCAACCATAATGACCGCAACCCCTAATGAAATCATCATCGCGAATCGCTTAATAAAGTTGAGATATGCTTCAACTCGTGTAGCTTCCAGATAAATATTCACTTCATCATCAGCTATGTTTAAATCTAAGGCCTCTTTCAGTTCATCAATACTGCCAAATTCTCCAATTACCAAACCAATTGCTTCCGACTCTCCTTTTCCTTCTTCAATATACTGATTGAATTTTAATTCCATTGAGTCTGTTATGTTCATTTTTAGTTTTACAACTTCATCTGTTTGTGGCAGTGATTTAAACATCACTTCGATATAATCTAATATTTGATTCATAAGGTGTCCTCCTGATTTTGTGTAAAAATATCAATAATTTCTTTTACGAGATTCCACTCAACACACTTCTCTAGATAGTATTGATTTCCTAAATCTGTAATATGATAGTACGTTCGTTGGCGTCCTTTGGTTTCGTCACCACCGCTGTAAGATTTGATATACCCATTTTTCTCGAGACGCGCAAATGTGGAATAGAGCGTTGTTTCTTTTATTATGTACTTTCGATTGGATAGCTCTTGGATTTTTTGACCAATTTCATATCCATAGGAATCATTTGTGTGTAAGATATAAAGAACAATCGTATCATTGTATCCACGCATTACATCACTACTTAACATTAAACCACCTCTACTTCATCTGTCGTAGTAAATATAACACATCTACTACGACAGGTAAAGTAGTTTTGTGATTTTTGTCCATTCTCCACAAAAAAAACCAACTGCGAATGCAATTGGTCTTGTTTAAAAATCGATGACAACAATTTCAGGTCGAGCAAAGAGACGCATCGGAAGGACATCCACCGTTCCTCCAACACCTGAAGTTATATAGATACTCATATGGTCATCATGGACCATTCCGTAGCGATAGCGCTGTCCATACTCACTATGATTCGCAGCTGGAGCATAGAGACCAAAGAATGTTAGTTGTCCACCATGGAGATGACCCGCTAATGCGATGTCAATATCAGCACCCTTACTGAGTTTGGGTGCATAATCAGGGTTATGTGTAACAAGAAGATTCAGACTGTTATCATACTCAGGAAGTTTTATTTTACCGCGTTTATAGTCATCCACACCGATGATATTCATACCATGAAATCGAACTGTTTCGTTCTTAATCACCTGAACGTCAGCGTATTTCAAACCTTCAAGCGATGTTTCAAGATCACGATAATCATGATTACCAAGAACTCCAATTTTAGGTGCTTCAATTTCTTTTAAGTAATCAAAAATTCGTGTGTTTCTACGATGTTTTTGATGAATATAATCCCCACCAAGAATGACTAAGTCTGGTTCAAGCTGATTTGTTTTATCGACTACGTTTTGGGCTGCGTGGTCCAGAAAATTACGGGCGCGATGATCGAATTGAAAATCAGACAGGAAGATAATTCGCTTTCCACGCAATTGTTCGGGAATTTCTTTTTTAATTTTAAAGTCTTTTACATTAATCTGTTTCGTTTTAAGCCAATAGTACTCAATCATTCCATAAACGATCAATACTATGACTAGGATTAAAATAAATAATATTAGTTTAAATACCATACGTTACTCCATTCATAAACTTATCGAAAGTTCGGAAACAAACTATATCATGTTCACTATTCATTGTCATTAATGATACTTGTTGATTTCAAATCCCTTCGTTGATACAGAATTCTCAATCCGTCATTCAGTAAATCAGGATTATAAATAAATTCTTTCATTTGGCTATGGATAAGTTGAGCATACCCGCCCGTAATGATTTTGGTGCATTCCATGCCCAATTCTTTCTCCATCATCATTGCAAGTCCGCTTATTTGAGCTATTAATCCATATGTAATCCCCGATTGAATACAATGCTCTGTATTGGTTCCAATTACATGGACTGGGATGTCCAACGCCACCTCCGGAAGGTGGGGAATATATTGTATTAACGCATCCAGTGATGTTTGTAAACCTGGAATAATTGCACCACCCATAAAGGAACCATCCGCGTCAATCACACTTAATTTTGATGCACTTCCAATATCTGCAATTATCATCGGCGCTTGATATTGTGCATAAGCACCAACAGCCGTCGCAATGAAATCCGCACCTATTTCATGAGGTTTATCTAATTTAACCCTAAAGTTTTTGGTGTTTTCGATTGACACACAATGAATATCACATTGAAACTGTTTTACCAAAACATCCATAATTGCTTGAGTGATACTTGGTACAACACTTGAAAGGACTACAGCATCAACCTTCGTTTCAATCGTTTCAAAAACTGAAGTATAGTATTTAAGTACATCTTTTTTTTCTGTGATTACTCTTTTTTTATAAACGCTTTCGTTATCAACATAACCAATTAGAACAGTATTTGAGTTACCAACATCGATTGTTAAGATCATAGCCTTACCTCTTTTCATAATTACCATACACCATTTCATCATATTATTCTATAATTCATGATACAGAAAATCATGTCTGTATCATGTACGTAAGCCCGAAATCTTCTAATTTCATCGGTAAGTCTATGAAGAACAAAGAAATGTTTTTCATCAGAATGATCCGGTATCGCTCACCTTCTTGTGCAACTTGAATTGAGGTGCCTTTGCACATCTCTAAATCCGATGTGTTGATTTTTATACTGTGAAAATGGTTCATTCTCGAAATCACGTGTTCCTTACACAGCGCCAAGTTATTTTGGTTTCGATTCAAATCAACAATACAAAGAAAAAAACACATCGAAAGCATCAGTATTAAGATTTGTAGGTATCCTTCAAGGGCTTGTTTCATTAATTACGTGTTGTCATTGTTTGCCACTGATTAAGTAGTGTGGTTTTGAGCACGTCTTTAAATTCATTCGAAAAGACGATCATCCCCGTAGCAATGACTGTTACCACAAGGACTAAACCATATTCCTCAAAAAATGCTTTTATACAACTCACCCCCCTTCCATAAGTGAGACAACCACAAGTCCCATTAAAAGTAAAAACAATAAGCCTACACAAATTAGTGGAATTAATCCCAGCGCACTCACATGGGTTATTCTTACTTCTTTTTTTTGATTTCGAGAAAACATTAACCAATGATGCGACTCGACAATCATGGCATTGAGCCGTATGGTTGCATCATTGGTTCCTGAAACGCTGACGCGATGAAGCACCTTCATAACCTTTCTCACCTCTAAACTATCATAGTCTTTTAGGAAATTATGATATGGACCAATCGAAGATGGCTGTACCTCAATACCTCTTACAAGTTCTTTAATCGAGCCGCGCAATGATTTTGGGGCAATGGGATAACTCAACTTAATTGCTTGATAAACCGTATTGTACGCTAAAAGGCACTGAAGTTCTCTTAACCACATTGGAAACTCATAGAGTAACAGCTCAAGTTGTTTTTTATACTGACGATAGACGTTCAAGTAAATCATTCCCTCTAAAAGCAGAAGTATTATGATACCACTCAAAAGAACTTTTCCACCAACTAAAATAAATGGAACAAGTATAAACATGAGGTTCTTATGAAGTTTCATGTACGTTGATGGATTTTCTTGTGTTATCCGTTTAAATCGATGATATCTACGAAGCAACAGCGCATCAAATAAAGGATCTTTGACGGCATGAATAAAGAAAATATAAACGAAACTCACACACATTCTAATCAATACATTCTTCCTCACAAATCCATGATGCCTTCATCCCTTTCATGGTTTCCATCAATACAATTAAAATTACGATAAGAAATCCAGTCACTGTGTATTGGTAAAACAAAGAATGACTAATGGGTACGGTCTCACGTAGCATTCCAATTGAAAGATAAGCAATCCCTACACTCATTACTATAAGAAGCAAAACTTTTAATCGCATTCCCAAAAGTTCTTGATTTAACTTCTCAGTGTATACCTTCCATTGATCGAGATCTTCCTCATAACTAAGAAGTGCGTGATCAAGACCCGCATTTCCATATGTTTCAGCCATCTCCATGATCACCGCAAGTGTCACAACTAAGTAATGTGGAGAGACGCGTTTATAAGCTTGTATCAATGATTCTCCCGAATTTATCGCCTCTAGAATAACTTCGGTATAGCAGTGAAATTCAGGTTCGATGCTTGCAAGGTGTTCTAAGCATGGCAAGGCTTTCTCCCAGTTTCGAAAAAAAGATGCATTCGAACTTAAAAATAGATACAGTGACTCAAAGGCAATTTTCTGATTTTGATAACAGCAAAGAATGTGAAGTTGAAACACACCACAACATAATGCGAATCCACTTAGGAGTAGAATGAGAGTGGCTTTTAGTTTGAATATCGTCCCTAGATAAATAATCAACAATAATAAAATCGCTCCCATAAGATACAATGTGCACATTTTATCCATGCCGGTATAAAGATGTGGTTTTGTGATGCGTTTTATTGCTTGACTAAAATCACTACGATTTTTGTAGATATAAATTAGTAAGATTCCTATAAGTATCACCATTTGACACCATACAATTCTGCTTTTTCTTTAATCAACTCTGGTATTTTGGCCTGAAGCCGTTTTCCTTTAAAAGAATAGAGACGATAGTGACCTTCTCGTGTAAAAACTACAATTTCACGAATAAATCGTTGAATGCCATTCGCGCATATTTTTAAATCAATATGAATCCCAATATTAATCGCGTCAAATATTTTCTGTTCATTGATGTATTCTGTAACAGGTGTCATTTGCTGAATACGATCTGGTATTTCCATTGCACTTCGAGCATGCACTGTACTCATTACACTTGCACCCGTTGAAATACATCTCAATAAATCAACAATCTCAGCACCGCGAACTTCACTCAATAATAGCCAATTCGGTCTTTGTCGCAAACACGCTTTAATTGCATGCGAATAGCTAAATCGTTCATCAACCTTAATTTCAACAGTATCGAGCGTTGGGTAGATTTGCTTAAGATGCAATTCATAAGAATCCTCGATTGTAATAATTCGTTCATCACGACTAATATATCCCGCTAAAAACTTTATAAGTTCTGTTTTCCCAGCTCCAGGCAGTCCACTCACTAAAATATTGCACTTAGACCGAACTGCATATTTCAGAAATTTTAACGCCGATATGCTCATATATGAGGAAGCCCCAATATACGCTTCACTTAAGCGTAGTTTATAAGTTGTCTTTCGAATCGAAACGCTTAAAAATCGGGTAATGCTTGGATGAATCACACTTATCCGCAAATGATTAAAATCCGTTTCTAAGACAGGGTGTTGCTGATTAAAGGGTAAATTAACGATGTTTGACAGACGTGAACAAATCCTCCACATGACTTCGTGACTGGAAAAATTACGATGAACGAGTCTACCTCTCACAAGATCATCGATCCATAAATCAACGCCATTAAAATTAATATCTGTAATATTTTCATCTTCCACAAAGGGGGTTAAGGGTCCAAAATCAAAGATTGATGTTAAAATGTTCAACCACCTCTTTTTGTAGATCATTAATAACGTGAGGAATCCCGCTACAAATAACGACTGACAAGTCACCCATTTCCAATGCTTTATGAACAATATTCTCTAATTTTTGCGGGATTGCAAAACTAAGTACATTGGGTTGTTTTCCGGCTTCAATCTCATGTCCATCACGATCACGTACATTCACAATACGCACTCCTTTTAATAATGGAATTATCTTTCCTGATCCATCAAACTCTCGCACTCGTACGCTTAGATTCACGTAATCACCGGCCCTCAAGAGATTACCACCCGTATTTACCATTGATGCTTCCGCACTCATTAGCACCTCTTCAGGTTCAAGTAATAATAGCGGCTTACCTTGTGAATCATCAAAATGCTCAAAATCACGACGATCCAAAATTTGCCCTTTGTAAAGAGTATGACCTAAACGTACATATCGTCCAACGATATTTTCCTTTGTACGGATCATCGTTTCATTAAGAATTTTCTTTGGAATTGATATTTCTTCCAAATGATGCGCTTCAATTTTTTCTCGTTGCACTAAATCCGTATTAAGACGATATACTTTTTCAAATTGACACCGAATTCGCGTCATAATTTCAACCAAACTCCCCAGCATAATAATAGATAGCACCGCCAAAAAGACTCGTTTTTTTATACTAAAATCCCTCCTCAATCATTAATTCTCCAAAGGTAACTTCCCAGCCTCCTATTTTTGTTTTATACATGACTTGGATTAATTTTGGATAAAAATGGTATGTAATATCAAGAACCTCCCCCTGTTGATCTTTCATAAGATTTAAAAACTTCGACTCGAGATGATCAGTGGGTTGCATTTCTGTCATTAACGTTTCTAAAGCATTGCGATATTGGAATCGTTTTTGTTGGTATTCACGCTTAAAGACAGAATAGGAAACCATCAGGGCCAAGAGCATCATCATCACAACAGTATAGCCATACGCTAAAACAATACCTTTCATAAATCACCCACTTCTAATTAATTCAAAATCATTGATTTCCCTTTTAAAAATAAAAAAACAGACTTTCGTCTGTTTTCTTTTATCAAATCTCAACCGCACCACTTTTACTTTTATTAAAGTCTATCTCATAGGCCGTTTTGAAGTCAAATATTTTTCGCGGCATTGAGTTAATTTTGAAGCAAATATCATCAAGATATTGTTGCGCTATATCATACATTGATTTTCCTTTTGGTATAAACCTTCTCACGATTGCATTCGCTCGTTCATTGGTTCCACGTTGAAAAGAACAGTATGGATCACACTTATATAGTTTCACACCCAACCGCTTGGCTGTAATTCCTAATGTTTTAAATTCAAGTCCATTATCTACTGTTATCGATTTCGTGGTTATATTATTCTCTTCAATAAATTTTCGAATTAAGTTTGATGTGTAATAGTCATATCGATATTCTGCTTTAATAAGCCAGGTCATTCTTGAGCAGCGGTCTACAATGGATATAATCGCTGCAGATTCATGTTTCTTACCGATTATAGAGTCGATTTCGAGATGGCCAATCTCGTTACGTTTCTCAATGTATTTAGGTCTAAGGCTAATTGGAAGTACTGTTTTCTCTTCCAAGTTCCATCTAAAGTGATTCATCATTCCACTAATTCTCTTTTTACGTTTTCGACGTTTATAGCACATTCTATTTGGTTTTATATCAAGTTTACCTTGATTAATCCAGTTATAGACTTGCTGCGATGAAACACACGGTTTATATGGATGATATCGTTTATAGTTACTCAAGCATACTTCTACCGAATGAACTTTAGGATCATAGTGAGAATGCAGATATTCGATTAGGTGGGAATATTTTTCTCGAATATCAATCGTTCGTTTCTTATAGACATTATTTTTATATCTAGAAATCGTAGAATGAGATATATTGAGTTTACGTGCTGCCTTGCGCATAGAGTAGCCGATGCTTAATAGAATATCAATTTGGTCTTTCATTTTTTTATCTAATTGTTTATACTTCATATGGGAGCTCCTTTTAGTCGGGTGGGCTCCTTTTATTATACAAAAACAACCGCACCTTGGGTGGTGCGGTTGAGATTTGAATTTAGGAAAAACACCAATACTTGGAACTAGGTCAGTTCCGTTCCAAGTATTGGTGTTTTTATTTGGCTTCATGTCGTAATATTGTGAAGAAATACATAAGTCCGACGGTCAAGATAATATGACTTAACCCTGCTAGACCTGAGATTGCTGCCGACATTCCCGAAGATAAGGAAAGATTTAGAACCTCGGTGATGCCACGAACGGAAAGCATTAGGGTTGTACTTACAACACCTAAGTTATAGGTAATGTAGAAGCGATTCCACTTTGGATTTTTATCAAGATCAAATTTAATAAAGAACAAAGCAACAATGAGCGATAAAATCATACCCAATACCAGTAAATGCGGATGAATGAGACTTAATCGTGTAAATCCCGTAAAACCTTGAAACTTCGTAAATTCACGGTAGAATACTCCACCAACAAGTCCTGCAATTAGATATGCAAAGGACGTATTAATCATCTTTTTCATAGAAACCTCTTTCTACTCATATAAGAGTCGTTTTAAAACTTCCGCAAGAAAGTCAATGTTTGGACTTCCTTTACGTAATGAGATAAAGATATGAAGAAATACAAAATCTAACAAACCATCTTGAGTAAACGAATCTGTAAATGCTGTGGGTTTGATTGTTGGATCTTGTTTCAAAACAACCAAAAGACCCGCACGAATATGATCAACATATTGCATGCCGACATGATGTCCCTTCATTTTTGCTTCTTGATTCATAATCTCCACATGACTCATAAATAAGGAATTGAACTCATCCATATGATGGCGTATCCGCTCATAGATTTGTTCAATAAAATTAACAAAACTGATATTTGTATCAACATTACAGATATCATCATAAAAAACTTGTTTCCAAAAATCTTCGATGACATCTAAAATCAACTTATTTTTTGATGGGAAGTAATTATAAACAGATCCAATGGAGACTTCTGCTTTTTGGGCCAAGTTCCGCATGTTTAATTGATCCAAGCCATCTTTAAAGACAATATCTTTCGCAACTTCAAGGAGCGATTCCTTACTTATTACTGCTTTTTTCATCTAATCACCTCATTACTGAACAGTGTTCATTATACGCCCGTCTTGATAGGGTGTCAACGAAATTGAATTCAGAAAACACCACCCTTTTACACTTACTATCTTATCATAAAGTTCTTAACGATTATCATGTTCGTCAAAAAATATGAGATTTTCACAAAACCGGTTCACCTAAATTTGAAAAAGGTGTTGACACAATGTAACCGTTAACATATAATTCGTTTGTAAACCGGTTTAGGACTAATCTTTAAATTTGAATGGAGACGAAAATGAAGAAACATATGAAAAAAGTGTTCACATTTTTAATGACGCTTGTTGTGTCATTATCGATGGTTGGTGTGCGCAGCGTTACAGCAGATCATAACGATATTGATAAAATTAACCGTAATTATCGTGAATACTTACTTGGGAATGAAACAATTAATAACGATGCAGTCAATGAAAAGAAAATTACATCAATCTACACAAACGGTAAAAAAGCAATGGAATCTATCGTGGGTCATGATGATGAATACATTTCAGGTTTAGTCTTGCGTGGTGGTGGCAAAACCGACCATGACTTGTCCACAAACTTACAAAAATCCTATCAACAACTTAATGCAATTGCCTTGGCTTACTCGATGCCAGGTTCTAAAAACGCTCTTTACCAATCCCCTGAAGCGTTAACGGCTGTTTTAGATGGTATTAAGTGGTTGGGAGATAACTACTTTAATAAAATGGATACGGGTTATTATGGCAACTGGTACAGTTGGGAAATTGGTGTACCACAGAGCCTTTCAAACATCATGTTTTTACTTAGTGATGAAATTGAAGCAGCGCTTCCAGGATTTATTCAAGAATCAGTTATTGCGATGGATTCCTATATCCGTGGTGATGCGAAACCGGGTGACCCTACCATTGGCGATGTAAACCTTGATGCACGTCAACATACGGGTGCAAACCTTACAGACATCACATTCAACCGCATTCTTCAAGGTGCTGTACTTAAGGACGAAGCACGAATTAGTAAAGCCGTTGAAAATTCGATGACCGTATTCAGCACCATCGATCCAAGTAACCTTCAACATGGTGTTACCGATGGTTTCTATGAAGATGGATCATTTGTACAACACTCAACCGTTGCCTATACGGGTTCATATGGAAAAGTATTACTCGGTCGTATTGCACAACTTGTAACAGTACTAGATGGTACAAAATGGCAAAATGATACCTTATTGGATACCGTGCAAGAGTGGATCTATCGTGGATTTGCACCAGTGATGTATGAAGGCTATATGATGGAAATCGTAAAGGGCCGTGCTGTATCACGTACCGGTTCAGGTTATGGTGATGCATCAAGTGTTATTGAAGCATTTGTGCAATTATCCCAAAGCCTCCCTCAAGCGGAACAACTGAAACTTCAAAGCTATATTAAATACTTAATTGAAAACATTCGTGCAACCATCAATCCTGCAACATTTGTATCAATTCAAAATATTGCAGCTTATGAAGCAATTGTTAAGAATCAAGACATTCAAGCGCTGAATCCATTAGAAATAAACGATCACTATGCATTTAACTTAATGGATAAAGCAATTCATACGCGTGAAGGTTTTGCCTTTGCCCTTTCAAGAAGCTCAAATCGCATTTCAAAATATGAATACATGAGTGGTGAAAACCTACGTTCATGGTTCCAAGGAGATGGTGCATACTACCTCTACCAAAGTGGAAACGATCAAACAAGCATGCACGGGATTAATTTCTATGCAACCGTTGATCACCATAAATTACCAGGAATTACCACGGTGAATGAAGTGCGTCAGACCATTCCAGAACTTTACGGAAAAGATTTCTATGACCGTGCTGAAGGGTTTGAAGCAGGATCCATTACGCAAAATAAATATGTCTACTTCCCATTGGGTACAAATGATTACTCAGGTGATGTGAAAATGGGAATCTATGGTGCGTCCGCAATGCAATTGGGTGATGATGAAGCGTATGCTGATGCGCAAGCAGGATTGCTCCCAGAAGACTTTAAAGTCTATAAAAATGCGGAAGCAAATAAATCATGGTTTATGTTTGATGATGAAATTGTCGCTTTAGGTTCAAACATTCATGATGAAAAGCAACGCGACTTAACAACAACCGTTGAAAATCGTATGTTTGGTGCTGACGATGTGATTCGCCTCAAAGGTGAAACAAAGGATGGAATCCAAACGTTAGAAAACGGTGTTCAAAAAGGATTAAAATGGCTTGCAATGGGTACCGAGGGCGTCAATAAAGACACCGGCTATGTATTCTTTGGAAACCAAGATGTAACTGTAAGCACATCAACTAATACCCAAAAATATTCTTACGTGCGTAATAAAACTGTGGGTGCTGCGGATAAAGAAGTAACTCAACAATTCGCAACCGTAACGTATGATCATGATGGTAACGAAACAAGTCAATATGCTTATGCGATTTTACCCAATGCAACTGCAGACGAAACGGAAGCGTATGCGAAAGCAAATCCAATTGAAATCCTTGCACAAGAGGATGGCGTTCATGCGGTACGTCAAAAAGATCTTGGTATGACAGGATACGCATTCTTTGATGAAGCAAATCATACGGTGGAAGATCTAAGCACAAGCAGTAAAATGATTGTGATGCGTAAAGGCTTAACCTTTGCAGTTCAAGATCCAACGCATCAACAAACCAACGTTTCATTTACTTTAGATGGAACTTATGATGTGGTATCAGGTAATGGTAGTGCCGTAATTGAAAATGGCAAAACATACATTACCGTGAACACTGAAAATAAAAACGGTGTATCGCAAGATCTTCAGCTTGAAGCCGTGACGGTAACAACACCTGAAGAACCTAAACCAGAAGTTAAACCTGAAACACCGAAAACATTAACACTTGTGGATGATGCGTCCAATGTGGTGATTACCTATACGGAAGGTGATCTACCTGAAAACACAACCTTAAGTGTATCGGTCAACAATAACCTCGTCGTTGACGGATTAAAGAATACAGTCGGCTATGACATTACGCTTCGAAGTGATGGCAGTTCTGTACAACCAAAAAATCCAGTTAATGTTTCAATTGAACCGAAAAAATCTCTCGATCGTGCCACCCTACAGGTGTATCATGAAACTAAAGACGGATTTGAATCGCTTGCATGGGTTGCAGATGGAACACGTATTGCCTTTGATACAGCATCCTTCTCGCTCTTTGCCTTAGGCGAAAAAGATGTTAAGGTATTGCCATCAACCGGTGTTACACCTCAAAATGTCCTACCATTTGTCGGGGTTCTCGTTGTAGTTGGGGGATGCTTTATCCTTTACGGAAAACGTAAAAACAAAAAATAATATATCGAAAAAGCACATGTGTGCTTTTTCGTCTTATAGGAGGTAAGCAATGTATCAAAAAACTACAGGACCGCAGTTTTTAAAATACGGTCATGCAACCGATAAACCCAGCACCTATCCGGTCATTTCAAAAATTCTAGCAAATAAAAAACCCAATGCGCTTACAGCAGTCTCAGAGGCAACAAACATTCGTGTTGTGGAAGGTATTGCGGTTATTTTGGTTGAGGATCCGGAAGGAAACCGCGAACGGTTTGTTATTCATCGAACGGCAGTAATTCACCCTCACATTCGTTATGCTTTGATGCCAATTACCCAAAGTGCAATGGTTGAAATATCCTATCAAACTGAAGGTCAACCAACCATGATTGAAACCAGTTTGGAAGCGGAAATTGAATATGTTTCCATCAAACCACAATTTAGTGTCAGTGAAATCTATTCCTATTACTACAATGTAAAGGGGAAAAATTATCACTTTGAAGGTGAGGCCCATAAATATTGGGAACTTACGTATGTGGATGCAGGCGTTTTAACAACAGAAATTGAAGGTAAATCCTTTACATTAGAAAACCAAGAAATGATTTTATACTTTCCAGGTCAATTCCATACTCAATCGGTATTGGGAGAAAATGCATGTTCATACCTAACCATCATGTTCGATATGAATATGCTCCCCAAATCCATTGCACACATTCAAAATCGTGTTATGGGTTGTGGTAATGAACTGTATACGTTAATGAATCATTTTATTCGCCAATCCACCATTCTTGAACAAGAACAAAGTCCTTTTGCGAAAGATCTGATGGTTTCATATCTTCAAGAAATTATGATTCTTCTATTTCAATACGATGAACCAACAAGTAGCCACAACACATCCAACCCCATTCAAGTTAATTTTGAAAATGAAATGATGGATGAAATTTATACATATATTCAAGCAAACATTCATCGACCTTTATCCGTTGAAGACATCTGCAATCAATTTGCGATATCCCGTTCTGCTTTACAATTACTTTTTAATAAGTACTTTGATATGCCACCAAAACAGTATATCAATGAACAAAAACTTGAACGTGCGAAACATTTAATCCTTGAAGGCAAGTATCCGATTACGGATGTTGCTTTAAAACTTGGATTCAGTTCGATTCATTATTTCTCGCGAAAGTTTAAACAACACTTTGGCTTTGCCCCAAGTGAATATGCGCAAAAAATCTATACACAAGAAAAAGGTCCTCGCTAATGTGGAGTAGTAAACTAAAAGTAGACAAGTAAAAAAGACTTGTCTACTTTTTTTGTGTAATAATTAAATCAAAGATAAAACGGAGGTATTAATGATGGGAAGACCCAAAGGTGGATTAAATAATAAATG
>NZ_SBAR01000005.1:0-114541 GCF_016617625.1 Erysipelothrix sp. strain 2 (EsS2-6-Brazil) | reverse complement strand
ATATCTTGATGATATTTGCTTCAAAATTAACTCAATGCCGCGAAAAATATTTGACTTCAAAACGGCCTATGAGATAGACTTTAATAAAAGTAAAAGTGGTGCGGTTGAGATTTGATAAAAGAAAAAGGCTTGGACTATAAATCCAAGCTTTTTTTATGGGAGTATAAAAAAACGGCATTTACTTGCCGTTTTTTTGGGGTTTAATCATACTTTCATGAATCGCGTTAAGAACTGTTTCGTACGCTCCTCCTTAGGATTCAAGAATAATTCCTCAGGGGATCCTTCTTCCAAAATAATTCCGCTATCCATGAATAAGATGCGGTCACTGACTTCTCGAGCAAAATCCATTTCATGAGTAACAATAAACATGGTATAGCCTTCTTTGGCTAAGCTTTTAATCACTTCAAGTACATCTCCGACCATTTCAGGGTCTAGGGCTGATGTGGGCTCGTCTAAGAGGAGAAATTCGGGTTTCATACATAATGCACGCGCAATCGCAATACGCTGTTTTTGACCTCCAGAAAGCTGTTTAACGCTTTGGTCTTTAAACTCAACCATGCCAACGCGTTCAAGATTTTTAATGGCTTCTGCCTCTGCTTCTTTTGGATCCACTTTTAATACTTTAATCGGGGCAAGCGTACAATTTTCTAATACAGATTTATTGTTAAAAAGATTAAATGACTGAAAGATCATACCAACTTGTGAACGGTATTGATTAATATCCATTCCATGATCCGTTACATCTTCATTGTTAAACGTGATTGTTCCGTTGTCAAACGTTTCAAGAAGGTTAATACAACGTAAAAGTGTTGATTTACCACTACCACTTGAACCAATACACGAAACAACTTCACCTTTTTTTATTTCAAGATTGATGTCTTTCAAAACTTGCAATTCACCAAATGATTTATTTAAATGTGATATGGATAAGAAACTCATTGTTAATTACCTCCTTCTTTTTTATCGAATTGAACTTTATGGGTTACTGATGCAGGATAACTCCCTTTTGGTGCATCCATTCGTTTTTCAATCATATTTAAGATTTGAGTTGAGCATATTGTTAGGACAAGGTAGATAAGCGAAACAATAAAGAATGGCTCCATTTGTCGGTAATAGATACCGGTTAAACGGTTACCTTGGAAGAACAATTCTGATACTGTAATCACATTTAATACCGAAGAATCTTTAATATTTACAACAAATTCATTCCCAATTGCAGGGATTGCATTACGAATGGCTTGCGGTAAGATAACATAGCGTAATGTTTGTGCCTCAGTCATGCCAAGTGAACGTGCAGCTTCATTTTGCCCTTTATCAATCGCTTGAATTCCTGCACGAATGATTTCAGACATATAAGCAGAGGTATTAATCGAAATAATGATGATCCCTGCTGTAAGAGGGGAGATGGCAACTTCTAAACCACGTAAACCATAATAGATTAAGATTCCTTGAACCATCATTGGAGTTCCACGTAAATATTGAACATAGGCTGTGACAATAACATTCATTAAGCGTTTTAAAAGACGGGTAATCCCTTTATCGCGCTCGCTGATTTTAATTTGACGAAGCCCTGCAATAACAAGACCAATAATCAAACCGAATGTTGTCCCAGTCAAGGCAATTAAGAGGGTAATTCCCAATCCATTTAAAAATAATTTCCAGTTGTTTTGAATAAGGAATCCAACACCGGCAAAGAATCCAGATGGCATTAATTTAGTTTGGTCTTCACTCGAACTTGGTTGTCGCTTAATGGCTTCGGACATCATGGCGTCACGTTGTTCAGGTGATAGTTTACTTAATGCAGCGTTAACGTCATCAAGAAGCTTGTCATTACCTTTAGCAAGCCCAATTGAAACAGTTACTTCCTCTGCATCGACGATAAATCCGTTATTACCTTCAAACTCAACAATCGCTAAGTTTGGATTACTGCTTGTAATCGCAAGTGCAACGGGTTTTTCAGATACAAATGCATCAATGGCATTATTATTAACGGCGGTTGTTAAGAAAGGAAAGGACTCAAGGGGAACACCATGATTAACTGATGGAATTTGATCTACAAGCTGATCATGCATGGTTCCAATTTGTGCTGAAACATGCGCTCCGGAAAAATCGCTTAATGCGGTTGCATTTGCATAAGGACTGTCTTTTTTAGTAACTAAAACCATCTCACTTGTATAATAAACATCGGTGAAGTCAACTTCTTGACGACGTTCTTCTGTATTGGTCATCCCAGCAATAATGAGATCAATGTCTCCAACTTTTGCGGATTCCAATAGACCTTTAAATACTGCGTGTTCTTTGATTACAAGATTGCGATTGAGTTCGTTCGCGATGTGACGTGCCATTTGAACATCATAACCATCACAATAGCTATGTCCATCTGATAAAGGTTCTGTAAATTCAGTTTCTATCGACTGTGTCCAATTAAATGGGGCATAATTGCATTCCATTCCAACGACTAAATCATCCTGTCGCTGTGACGAGTTCGTACAACCGGTAATGGTTAGTAGAACGAAAAATATAAGTAATACTTTTTTCATGTTTTTGCTCTGCATAACATGTCTCCTCCTAAAATAAACAAAAAAAGACCCACGCTAGAGGTCCATATTGAAATAAGGATAGTCTAGCTCCACTTCACTAAGGAAGGAGTGTTATAGGTATTTCCTATAACCCCACAGTAAAAATTTGCGGTTTTTACCGTTCGGCGATGGTTGCCTTTTTGTATCTTCAAAGCCTGCAAGCTCCAATACATACTTATCTGCATCGCTACCTCTAATATTGTCTTTTAATAGACTTATCATATCACTCAGTGAAATTAAGTCAAGTTTGCTTTTGACTAATTGTGAAAAACCTATATAATTTATAGGTAGAAATGAGGTTCTTATGGACGGTATCTTATGTATTAATAAACCACAAGAAATGACATCATTTGATGTGGTAGCGAAAGTACGAAAATTATTAAAAGTTAAAGTAGGCCACAGCGGGACGTTGGACCCAATGGCTACCGGTGTTTTAGTGTTAGCCGTGAATCAAGCAACTAAAGCACTTCCTTATTTAGGGTTGAACGATAAAACGTATCGCGGTAAGTGTAAATTAGGATTACGAACATCGACTGGAGATGTTTGGGGAGATGTCGAAGAACATGCGGATATCCCTGAAGTTTCTGAAACAAACGTATTAGCATGTTTTGAAACGTTAACGGGACCTCAAACACAACGTGTTCCTAAAGTTTCAGCAAAAAAAATAAATGGAAAAAAATCATACGAGTATGTATTTAACGATGAAGAAGTGAAACAACTTTATACAGATATAACAATTTATAAATTAGAACTTATTGCCATTGAAGGGGATGAAATTGAGTTTAGAGCTTTTGTGTCCAGTGGTACATATATACGTACGCTTTGTGAAGATATCGGTGTTTTATTAGGGACTTTGGGAACGATGTCTGCTTTGGAACGTGAACAAGTCGGACCGTATAGACTTGAAGATGCTATAACATTAGAAGCATTAACACCCGAAGTTGAGTTGATATCGGTTAAAGATACAATTGCACTGCCTAAGATTGTTAATCCTCGCATGGAGGATTATGTTAAAAATGGAAAGAGACTTAAATTAGATATTGTTGAAGATCAAGTGCTTATCGATACAGGAGCATATTATGCTGTCTATGAGCGTGAACATGATACAACATTTAAATCAGTAAGAGGACTTTGGTAATGAAGCAAATTACAATACGAGACTATTTACAACTTCACCGTAATAACCATCAACTTGCAGCGTGTATTGGTTATTTTGATGGATTGCATCGAGGGCATCAAATATTAATTAATGAAGCAAAAAACATCGCACAACAATTCAATTATGAGACTGCGCTGATTACCTTCGATCCCGATCCATGGACCGTTCTTCATAATAAATCACATGTTAAACATTTAACACCGATCAAGGAAAAGGTACGTATTGCGGAATCATTAGGTATTGATTATCTGATTACGATAGAGTTTACAAAAGATTTATCAAAACTTTCACCCCTTGAATTTATTGAGAAAATTCTCGTTCCACTCAATGTTAAGACCTTAATTTGTGGTGCAGATTATAAATTTGGTTATCGTGGTGTGGGAACCGTTGAAGACTTAAATGAGATGGGTCACTATTACTTTGATACCCACGTTGTTCCATTGGACCATGTTAATGAGCAAAAAATTGGTACAACAGCCATAACGCAAGCAATTTTAAATGGTGATGTCGAACAAGCTAATGACTTATTAGGACGTTTGTATGCGATTAGTGGATTTGTAGTAGGCGGTCAACATCGTGGCCGTGAGATTGGCTTTCCAACGGCGAACATGGATGTTGTCGATGAATATGTAATACCGAAGCAAGGCGTTTATGCTGGGTTTGTAGAAGTTAAAGGGAAAACCTATCAATCTGTTATTAATATTGGTCATAATCCAACATTTAATACGACTGAACACCTATCCCTTGAGACTTATATTCTTGATTTTGATGAGGATATTTATGGTGAAGTGATCAAACAATCTTTTGTGAAGCGACTACGTGATGAATTAAAATTTGAATCAATTGATGCACTTGTGACACAAATGCATTGCGATGTAAAAGAAGCGAGATTAATTTTAGATGAAATTGACCGCTGATTATAAAGAGATGCTCATCGAATCTTTTGGTGAGGCACAGTTTCAAAAAATAATTGAAGCGTATCAGATGGATTCTGTACATGGTTTACGATTGAACCCTTTAAAGCCGTGTACCTTACCGTTTAGTGGAACCGAATCCTTAATCAATCACCAAATCCTTATTCCGGATGACTATGCGAAGACGGTAACACATCCACTAAGTCATGCCGGTTGTTATTACATTCAAGATCCAACCGCAACGACACCGGTTACAGCGCTTCATGTAGAACCTCATGATATTGTTTTAGATTTATGTGCAGCACCAGGAGGAAAAACGACGCAAATTCTCAGTACATTGACGACCGGATTTCTAATCAGTAATGAAATTGACTCAAAGCGCAATATCAAACTTCAGCACAATTACGATCGTTGGGGATCAGAGCGGGGTGTTGTGACCCAGATGGATACGGATGATCTTGTGCACATACTTGCGAATACATTTGATAAGGTTTTATTGGATGCGCCATGTAGTGGTGAAGGCCTCTATCGCCGTACCCCTGATTTTGCGCTTGAATATAAAAAAAGCGAAGCGTTACGTTTTAGCGTGCTACAAAAACATTTACTTGAGAATGCTTTTACCGCATGTATTGATGGTGGTGTTATCGTATATTCGACATGCACCTTGAATTTTCATGAAAACGAACATGTGATTCTTTCTTTTCTGGAAGAACATCCAGAATGTCGGTTAGAGGTTGTTGATCTTCCAGAAAAAAACGATGGTTATCTTGGTTTGGGAAATATGGTTTCGCGCTATTTTCCATCAAAAAATGGTGAAGGACATTTTATAGCTCGAATTCGAGTATCTAAATCCAATAAAGAACGTCATCAATTAAAGTTTGGGAAACATAAGCCCACACCCTTTGACTGCTTTGATCGAACCCTTGTCGGTAATATTAAAGAACGTGCTGGCAAGCTCTATGGGCTGAGACATCGAGGTTTTCTTGAAGAACCACTTCATATAACCCGAGATGGTGTTTTTATGGGGGAAATCAAGAAAAATCGAATTGAATACAGCCATACACTTGCGCAAGCGTTAAATTTTACCGATGCATTTGAACATCTTGAACTGGACCTAGAATCTGCATACCGCTACTTATACGGGCACCCTGTAAGGACACCGTTTAAAGGCATGCATTGTGTTACCTATAAAGGACATGTTCTGGGTTTTGTTAAAGGTGATGGTAAGAAAGGGAACAATCGTTATCCCAAGGGATTACGAAATAACTTTGAGTCTTATTAAGAGGAGGTGGGGAACATGGTTGTAAGTAAGCGAACAGCTATTACTAATATTAAAAAAGAAACGGCTTCATTTCTTGAAGAAAATATGAGACATTTTATCATTGATAATGCAGCCATGGAATTTTACGCAATGGCGATCGATGTAAATCCGCAAAACGGTATGTTAAGCATTTCGTTAAATACTGATTTTGATTTTAATAAAAAATTGCATCAATATCGCATTCAAAGTAATAACAACCGTTATAATGAACGTGAAGCCATTGAAACACTAAAATTCACAACCAATGAATGGCATTATCAAGCATTCGCATCATCTTGTCCCATTAGCCAAGAGCTCTACGATCACTATTTCAGACAAAATTTTGAAGCTTATCTTGAAATTATTACATCATGTTTAGTTGAATTTAAAACGACTGCAGTCTATGACGCAATTTCGAAATGTGATTGTTTTACAATTCTATGCAAAGCGGAAGAAGAACCTTATGCTATATCACTGGGACGCACCCAGCGCATAGAGGAGAAAATGTCGATTTAACACGGGTTCAGTGATAATTCGTAAACCTTTTGAGTTCTTTCTTTTGTTTAGATTTTTTTTCTGTTATAATTAGTTTAGTAGGTGATAAATATGTCAAATGAATATGTCTTAATTCAAAATGAGAAGACTGGTCTTGGTCAAATTGCAATTTCGAACAATGTTATTAATCATATTGTTCAGATTACAGTGAATGAAAATGATGCTATCTTTTTTGAAGATGGATCAGGAAAAAAATCATTGATCGTTTCAAACGAAAATGGTCACGTTAATGTAGACCTTAAAGTACGCGTTAAATATGGTAAAGATGTTGAACGTGTATGTCGTGCATTACAAAATGATTTGCAACGCAACATTGAATTGATGGTTGATTTCAGTAATACATCAATTAATATTAATGTTGTCGGATTTAAGTTTAATTAGAAGCAGGATTCTGCTTCTTTTACTGTGGAGGTTTTTTTATGGTAATGTCGCGATATAACGAACGACAAAATGCAATGTCAGCAATCTATATTCATCTCTTAAGAGAGCAAACTATGCAAGAAGTTCTTGAGGATAATCGTTTTGTTTCAGAAGTAGGGACGTTTATTCAAGATTTTAATTTGCAAGATGAGATGCTTCAAGTTGTGATGAATGTCGAAGCACGAAAAGATATTTATTCGCGAGCAATCGATCATTATTTAACGAAATGGCGTTTTGACCGTCTCGGTTTTATTGAACAAGCAATTCTTTTAATGGCTTGTGCTGAATTGGAACTCGGTTATCAAGATAAAGTTGTTATTGTTAATGAAGCGGTTAATCTCGCTAAAGATTTTTCAGATGAAGAGTCTTATAAATTAATTAATGGAGTCATTGATGCACTATGATAACTCAGGATGTAATTACGGTTACAGAATTTGTTCATGAATTAAAAGGTGTTATTGATCAACATCCTTCTTTTAAGAATGTCGCATTAGTCGGTGAGCTTTCGAATTTTAAAGCACATCATAGTGGGCATTTTTATTTTTCCCTAAAGGATGATAAAAGTAGAGTTACGTGCGCTATGTTCCGTCGCAGTGCAAGTAAAGTTTTATTTAAGCCAAAAGACGGTGATAAGGTTGTTATTTTTGGTCGCTGTGAAGTGTACACGGATACCGGTACGGTGCAAATTTATGCAGATCGTATGAATTTAGATGGTTTGGGTGATTTGTATATCCAGTTTGAGAAATTAAAAAAAGATTTTGAAAATCGAGGTTATTTTGATCCCAAGCATCGAAAGCCAATTCCTAAGTATCCTCAACGTATCGGCGTTATTGTAGGGGAGAACAGCGCCGCTTATGCCGATATATCCCGTACACTTCAAGAGCGTTGGCCACTGGCACAACAAATTGATCTCTTGGCTTATGTACAAGGGGAGCATGCCTCTAACAGTTTGGTTCAACAAATCAAAACAGCACATCTTCAAAATATCGATACCATCATTTTAGGTCGGGGTGGGGGATCGATTGAAGACCTATGGGCATTTAATACACCCGAAGTTGTTGAAGCAATCTTCTCTAGTGAAATTCCAATTATTTCAGGTATTGGTCATGAAAGTGATGTTACATTATCAGATTTTGTTGCAGATTATCGTGCTGCGACACCCACTGCTGCAGCCGTTGCTGCAACACCGAATTGGGTCGAGATGAACACCATGATTCGTGATTATAAAAACCAGTATTATCTTGCAGTTCGAAATAAGTATCTTAGACGGATGGGTGACTTTACATCCTTGATTCAAGGCAGTGCATTAAAAGATCCAATTCTTTTAGTCGAACGCAAACAACAAAAGTTAGATACGTTGACAGTCCGAATTACACATCAACAAACTTTATTTGATGAATCAAAGCGGATGCTTACACTGTTTACGAATCGAATGGAAAATTCGTTGCAGATAAAACAAAATAATTCAAACCATGCGATTAACCAGTTTATGAGTTTAAGTACCACTACAATTCAACAGAAATTGAATCAATCATTACAAAAGTTCAATATGATGGAAAATCGATATGTCTTCTATTCGCAATATATTGAACGTAACATTAAACAAAATCAGCTCATGATTCAACAATATAATGGTCGCTTTCAGTCACTTGTGGAGCGGGACTTAAACTTGAAAAAAGAGCGTTTAAACGATATACTTAAGTCACTTAAGTATCGTTCACCCTTGGAGGTAATTCAACGAAATCTTAACCAAGGGTATGTGATTCCACGTAAGAACGATACGCATGTTTTAAGTGTTGATGCACTGAATCTTAACGATCACATTCAGTTAGAATTTAAAGATGGATTTGTGGTGACACAGGTCATCAGTAAGGAGTCTAAAGATGAATAAAGATTTTAATTTTGAAATTGCAATGGCGCGTCTTGCGGAAATTGCAAATGAGTTGGAAAAAGACAGTCTTCCCTTGGATCAAGCAATTGTTCTCTTTGAAGAAGGTTTGAATTTATCCAAGCAATGTCAAGAACGTTTAAGCGGATATGAAAACCAAGTTAAAGCTTTAGTTCAAAAACATCAAGGGGAACAAAATGATTAAAGACATCGATAAACAATTATTAACAATTTTAGCGTATTACCCCGAGACCTCTGTTGTTAAAGAAGCCATGTCGTACTCACTAATGAGTGGAGGAAAGCGTTTAAGACCTCAACTCTTATTGGCCATGCTTCAAGATTTTGGTTGTGATTACCAAATTGGTCTATATCCTGCATGTGCACTTGAAATGGTTCATACCTATTCTTTAGTACACGATGATCTTCCTGCGATGGATGATGATGATATGCGACGTTTTAAACCAACCAATCACAAAGTGTTTGGTGAAGGTGTTGCAATTCTTGCAGGAGATGCACTTTTGACAGGGGCTTTTACAGCTTTGTCACAGGCGTCTTTAGATGCGGATGTTCTCGGAAAGTGTTTTGAAATTCTAGCGCGTAATGCTGGAAGTAATGGGATGATTTTAGGTCAAGAATTGGATATCGATGATCAAATCCAGCATATTGATGATCTCGTTGCGTGCTACAATCTTAAAACCGGTTGCTTATTTGCAGCGGCATTTGAAATGGCAGCCGTAATTGCAGGGCAGGATGCGTACCAAAAATTAGCTCATGAGTTGGGCTTATCCTTGGGCGTTGCTTTTCAATTCCAAGATGATCTTCTTGAAGTTACAAAATCTTCAGAGGAAATCGGGAAGAGCAATCAAAGCGATGCAGAACGCGATAAAACAACTGTTGTGAGTTTATTGGGTCTTGAACAAGCTCGCACCTTAACGGAATCGTATTTTTCAAGTATTAAAGATTTATTAAGAAAAATGAATATTGAAAATGGAAATCTGAAACAGATTATTGATGAAATGATGAGTCGCGAATTATAGGAGGCACGTCTCTTGTTTGAACAATTTAGCAAATCGTATGATATTAAATCTTTAACCGTTGATGAATTAGAAAAACTCAGTGATGAAATCGCTGTTTTTCTTGCGTCTAAAACGCGATATGAAGTGGATACTATTATTGAAAATATCAATGTTCTTGAAACCACTCTTGCGCTCCATCATGTATTTGATCTGACTTGTGATAACGTAATTTTTGATGGTGGCAAGCAGGTAATGGTACATAAAATACTTACAGGCAGATCACAGGAGTTGATGCTTCGAAATTCAGGTTCGATGTACCTTGATGATCAAAATACGATGGATCGTTATAGTGGTGGAAAGCCAGGTGAAGGGTTGGGAGTTGCCTTGGCTTATGCTATTGAAAATCCGGATGTTCATAATGTAATTGTTCTGAATGACTACGCATTGAATTACGGTATTACGTACGAATCATTGGTTCAAATTAGTCGTTTTAAGCCAAATTTAACCATCATTTTAATTGATGAACAGCAGTCGCTTTTAAGACATTATACCTCGATGGATGCGTTAATTAAGTCAATTCGTATTAGCAAAACGTATACGGGTCTAAAAAAAGATGTTAAATCGATTTTAGATTCAAATCCAATCAGTAGACCCATACTTGCCACACTGACAAAGATAAGGGATGCAGTCAAAGAAACTGTCTTAGAACCAACTATTTTTAAGCAATTTGGGGTGGATTATCAAGGGCCAATCGATGGTCAAAATCTCAAGGAGTTAATCCGAGTATTTGAATTGTCAAAAAAATATAAAGGTCCGCATGTTATCCATGTGCAGACGCGTTTAAAAAATAAAAAACAACGGAAACTTGAATTTCCAACTTTTAAAACTGATCATGACCGTGCGGAAAATTATCATACTTATCTAGAAGCGATTGATTATCAACTAACAGATATTGCGCAAGATGACCCCGATTTATATGTGCTTTCGGATGCCTATAAACTTAAGGATTATTTGCCAACATTTGCGCTTACACGACCAGATCACTTTATGACGACGTCCGGATCAACACAAGCCTTAATCTCGATAGCACATGGACTTGTTCGTGAAGGAAAACATGTCCTTATATCAATTCATGCCTCCCAGCTTGAAGGTATTGTGATGCAACTACGTAATCAATTTTCAATCAAACAATGTCCCATTACAATTATTGTAAATGATTCTGGACTTAATCCAGAAGGTGATACGTATCGTCAAGGAATTTTTGATATAGGAATCTTTGCAAATCTTACACATTTTAAAGTGTATATGGGAAAATCAATTGTAGATACGATTTCAATTTTAGAACGGGTAATCCAAGAACCTCAAATTAGTGTGATCAGAATTCCGTCAGGTCTTGAGTATGTTGCCCCGAATACCGAATTAAAACCAGTAAAGGGATGGCATCTTGAACATGATTTTTCATTTGATAGCTCTGGGGTAATTCTTTCTTTTGGACCCTCTATTAATGCACTTAAACAACGAATTCAATCCAACGACTTGGATATAGGATTAATTAATTGTACTGAAATTATGTATGTGGATCCTACTCTATTAGAAGAAATAATTAGATGCAACCTTAAAATTGTAGTCTACGATGTTGAAAGTACGAAAAGCATTCTTTATCAGAATGTTCTTCAAAGCCTTTATCAGCGTGGTGCAAATAATGAGTGCATCGATTTACATGTTTCATGTATTCATTTAAATAAAACTTCAAAAGATGCGAAATCATCTCAAAAAATACATATTAATAATGTTTTTGATTATTTTCAGTAGTAAAGGAGGAATACCATGCTAACTCATTTGACGATTGACAATTTTGTACTGATTCACCATATTTCGGTGGATTTTTCAGATCATTTTAATGTTTTCACAGGTGAGACGGGAGCGGGTAAGTCTCTATTGGTCGATGCGTTAAATTTCGTTTCGGGACAACGAAGTAGCGCTTCGGTAGTTGGCAAAAATGGGAAAAGTGCTCGTGTCGAGGTCGCTTTTAATCTTGAAAAAGCACAGAATCTTACCAATAAACTTAAAGATTTTGATTTGTATGATGATGCGGATGAATATGCAGTCATTTCGA
Source organism: Erysipelothrix sp. strain 2 (EsS2-6-Brazil) (assembly GCF_016617625.1). NCBI lineage: Bacteria > Bacillati > Bacillota > Erysipelotrichia > Erysipelotrichales > Erysipelotrichaceae > Erysipelothrix > Erysipelothrix sp. strain 2 (EsS2-6-Brazil). The sequence goes on along the minus strand of NZ_SBAR01000005.1, from coordinate 102,594 downwards.
GAGAGATGAATTTGGAAGGACGCAGTATTTGTAGAATTAATCATCGTGTCGTTAACTTGTCGACGGTGAAGGCATGCTTGGATGGTGTTCTCGATATTCATTCACAGCATGAAACGCAATATCTTTTAAACCCGAAGAATCACTTGAAACTACTGGATGAGTTTGCTCAAAATGAAACAGTTCGTTCACAGTATCAAGAATTGTTTCATCTCTATCAAGCCACTGAAGCACGCTTAAACAATCTTGAAAACAGTAATATTAATCCCGATGAGATTGAATTCGCAAATTTTCAGCTTAATGAGATTAATGATCTCAATCCGAGTCTTGATGATTACCATCAAACAAAACAAGATTTAGAAATGTTGTCCAATTTTGAGAAAACAAAAACATTTACGAACGCATTAGAGGATATTTTGGATGGTGACGAGGGTGTTGTAGGGAAACTCTATGAGTTTTTAGATCGTATTGATGTCCTTCGAGATGAAACGCTTCAAGAGCGGTTTAAAAATGTTTATTTTGAAGCTGAAGATCTTCGAGATGAGTTGGTACGATATAACAGTGGTTTGGTTTTTGATGAGTATGAATTTAATCGTCTACAAGATCGTGTCTATCAATATGATCAATTAATTCGGAAATATGGTTCAATCGATGGTGTATTAAAAAAACAAGAAGCATTGATTCAACAGATTGAGCAAGCAGAACATTTTGATGATTTTAAGATTGATTTAGAGAATGAATTGAGAGCCGTACAGCTTCAATTGAGTGAAGCAGCGCAATATTTATCACAATCACGTTTTAAAGCTAAAGCGGATCTAGAAGCTGCAGTGATTGCACAACTTGATGATCTCTTGTTGGAAAATGCGCAATTTGTAATTGACCTTAAAAACTCAAGTTTAACGTTAGATGGTGCGGAGACTGCACATTTTCTTGTATCGATGAATAAAGGGATTCAACCTTCTCCATTAGAGCGTGTAGCAAGTGGTGGAGAACTTTCTCGCTTAATGTTGGGTTTAAAAACGATTTTCAGTTCAATTTATGGCGTATCTACACTTATTTTCGATGAAATCGATACGGGAGTTAGTGGTCGAGTTGCGCTCAAAATTGGTTCTAAAATGAGTAAAATTTCTCAAACATCTCAAGTTTTGACGATTTCGCATCTCGCTGCAGTTGCAGCTTGTGCAGATCATCATTTCTTGATTTCTAAAAATGAAGTCAATGATGAAATTGTCACGGATATTCAAGAAATTACTGAAGATGACCGGATTCATCAAATGGCACTCATCATGTCAGGAAATGTCACGGAAGCCGCTCTATATTCTGCCAAAGAACTTCTTAAAGAAGGGCAACACTTACGATGGCACAAGTAATCTTTCATATTGATATCAATGCGTTTTATGCCAGTGCTCATTTAATTGCGGATGCAAGTTTGTATGGAAAACCGGTAGTCGTATGCAGTAACCACAGAGGATCCGTGATTACAACTGCCTCTTATGAAGCACGTTCATTTGGAGTGAAATCGGCTATGCCGCTGGCTCATGCCAAGCGGTTATGTCCCAATTTAGTGGTTATTGAAGTAGATTTTGAACTCTATCAAGATTTATCGGTTAAGTTTATGAATCTTATCCGCAGTTATTCAAGCCTAATGCAACCCGCTAGTATCGATGAATGTTATGTTGATATGACGGAAGTAATTAAAAACTATGAGAAACCACTCGATCTTGCAGTTGAAATCCAACAAAAAGTTTGGGATGAATTAAAACTTCCGATTTCAATCGGCGTTGCACCCAATAAATTCTTAGCTAAAATGGCGAGTGATATGCAGAAGCCACGAGGCATCACGGTTTTAAGAATTCGCGAAGTGCCACAAAAATTGTGGCCTTTACCCATTGAACTCATGCATGGAATTGGGAATAAAACAGTTCCTCGATTAAAAAAAATAGGTATTGAATCCATTGGTGATCTTGCGAATCAGAATGCAGACCATTTAAAAAATATTTTGGGAATTAATGCTCACAATTTTGTTCAAAAAGCAAATGGATATGATCATTCAAAGATTGATACTGATGTAACGATGAAGTCAATTGGTCAATCAAAAACTTTTAAAGATGCTATGTCTGATCTCGATGAAATTCGAAATGCAATTTTAAACGAACTGGCTGAAGTTATCCGGCGTATGGAACTTCAAAATGTAGTAGGGAAGACCGTATCTTTTTCAATTCGACTTGATGATTTCAAAACCGCCACACGTTCATTTACATTTGATGAATACACAAGTGATCAAAATTTATTATTTGAGCGTTTGATGAGCTTGTACGATGAATTTGATGGTCTTGGCGGTGTATCATTTATTTCTGTCACCATGACCAATTTAATGCCCAAAGATGAAATCATAGAGCAACTGAATATTTTTGATGATTTGGAGGAAGTTACGGTCAATGACATTATTCATCGGTTAAATAAACAGCTCAATCAAAATCTTTTTAAAACGACTCGTTCAGTTTTAAAGGAGGCAGCTTATGAAAAGCCAAGCGAATGATTTTATACATTATCTTCAATATATTGATCCTAAAGCTGCTTTAACCGTCACGTCCTATCAAAATGATTTAAACCACTATATTGATTATCTAGAAAGCGACGGTTTGACATCTTTACAAGAGGTTGATGCGGAAATAATTCGAAAGTATATTGATCGTATTCACGATGACTATGCGGCTTCAACACTTCAGCATAAGATCGTCGTAATTCGGCAATTTCATCAATATCTACTCAATAGTGGTCAGCTTCACCATGATCCGACAGCTTTTATTTCGGTCAAAAATAAAGGTTCACGCATTCCACTCAGTGTATCGGAGGATGTAATCCGAAAGCTTTTTTCTTTTGATCGTGTTACCGGTAAAGATTATTTGGATTATGCGATTTTAATGCTCCTTTATCGATGTGGTCTACGTGTATCGGAGTGTGTTCATTTAGAGTTTTCACACGTTTATATTGACCAACAGTGGTTGCGAATTCTTGGGAAAGGGAACAAGGAGCGGATGATTCCCTTATCAGAAGATGCAATTGATAGTCTGAATGATTATCTGAATGACATTAGGCCGCAGTGGCTGATTCAATCATCAGATCGAATATTTATTAACGCAAAAGGCAAGGGAATCTCAAGACAATATATCGATTCTATGATAAAATCTAGATGTAAAGAAATGGGAATTACAACTCCGATTTCAGCGCATACTTTGCGACATAGTTTCGCAACAGCTATCTTAGACACAGGCGTAGACTTGCGTATTATTCAAGAACTCCTCGGTCATCAAGATATCTCAACAACCCAGATTTATACTCACGTAAATAAGAAGACATTGAAGCGAGAGTATGATCAGTATTTAAAAGGTGGTTTTTCGAATCAAGGAGGGAATAGAGATGAAGAAATTTGATCGAATTATTACAGTAGTAATGGACTCAGTTGGTGCCGGTGCAGCACATGATGCAGCGAAGTTTGGTGATGTTGGCACAGATACGTTAGGCCATATTGCAGAGGCAATGGATGGGCTTAACATGCCAAATTTAGAAAAACTTGGTCTTGGTAATTTACATAATATTAAAGGTGTATCTCAAGTTGAGGAACCTCAAGCATACTATACAAAAATGATTGAAGCTTCTAATGGTAAGGATACGATGACAGGACATTGGGAAATGATGGGTCTTTATATTGAAAATCCTTTTATCACGTTTACCGAGACAGGATTCCCTAAAGAACTCTTAGATGAGCTTGAAAAGCGTACCGGTTATGGCATTATTGGAAATAAGGCAGCAAGCGGAACTGAAATATTGGACGAGTTGGGTGAAGAGCACATGGCGACAAAGAAAATGATCGTCTATACTTCAGCGGATTCAGTGCTTCAAATTGCAGCACACGAAGAGGTGTTTGGTCTAGATGAACTTTATCGATGCTGTGAAATCGCCCGTGAGTTAACCATGAAAGATGAATGGAAAGTAGGTCGTGTTATTGCTCGCCCATTTGTTGGTGAGGGTAAAGGCGCATTTAAACGTACTTCAAACCGTCACGACTATGCTTTAAAACCATTTGGAAAAACGGCACTTGACTCGTTAAAAGAGAATGGTAATGATGTGATTAGTGTCGGAAAAATTGCAGATATTTTTGATGGAGAAGGTATTACCGAAGCTTATCGAACCAAGAGTAATGAGCACGGAATGGAAGAAACAATTCGTATTACTCGAGATCATAAGTTCAACGGATTTATGTTTGTGAATCTTGTAGATTTTGATGCAATGTATGGTCATCGTCGCGATCCAATTGGTTATGGAAAGGCTTTAGAAGCATTTGATGTTCAACTTGGAACGCTCCTTCAATATATTGGTGATCGTGATTTACTCATTATAACGGCTGATCACGGAAATGATCCAACGCACACAGGTTCAGACCATACTCGTGAAGAAGTACCTGTACTTTATTACTCACCATCTTTAGAAGGAAAAGGTCTCTTGAAAAAAAATAATACGTTCTCTGATTTAGGTGCAACAATCGTGGATAACTTTGATGCAAAGCCGACTGAATATGGAACGTCGGTTCTTGAACAGTTAAAATAATTTAAGCACCAGATTTCTGGTGCTTTTCTAAAAGGAGGATCTATGAATTTTATAGAATTTTGTGATGCGGTTCGTGTTATAAAAGGTTATGTACTCTACGATCCACTTCAAAATTTACGCGAACAAGCCTATAATCCCGATTCGGTTGTAACGCTTATTCGGGAAGGGGAACGTATTTTCGTTGCGGATTTAAATGTAACCGAACGATATACCTTAAACTCTAACCTATCATACCTTTACCGCCTTAATCATCAGTATAAAGATGCGCTTTACTATACGGAAAAGTGTATTGATTATGCTTATGGGACGCCCCATAATGAAATTCAGCTCATGAATCTCATTGATAAGGCAATAATTTTAAAATGTTTGAAATATTATGAAATTGCGATTGAACTCTTTGATTCACTTGAAACCCATGAACATTTGGATGAAATTCCACATGTTTTAGATCGAATCTATCATGAACGGGGTAAGTGTTTGCTTGAAATGAATGAATTTACGCTCGCAGAGTCTTATTTTAAGAAAGCACTCGAGCTGCGTCTTTTATCTGAAAATGAAGACTTAATCAATGAGACTGAAGAGGCTTTAGAGTACACGCAAGCAATCGAATTCAAATTAATTAATGGTCATGAGTATCCCATTTATATGGATGATTTGGTCCTTGTGGATGCATACTATGTACCTAGGGATACTGTACAATCGTATATCAAAGACCGTGAATTTTTTGCGATGAAGGCTCAAGATGTTTTCGCTACATTTTGTGCACGCGTCGAACGGAAATGGGAGAATACCGAGGAGGGCGAAGCGATTGTTGGTTATGATGAGCATAACACGATTGTTGCTTTGGTCCATCTAAATCCAAAGGGGATTGAACAGATGCTTCATGCTTATCAAAATCATGATTTAGAGTCCTATTTATTGAAACTGAATCAACTCAGCAGACAAATACAATAACAAGATATCATAATCTTGTTTTTTTTATTTTTCAAAATTCACTTGATTAAATAAAGTGACATGCTATAATATCCATGTTTTTACGAATCGTATATCATCACTAATATGGAGTGATAGTTTCTAGCCGATACCAATGAAAAGATCGGACTACGATAGGAAAAGTTCTTTTTCCTATTGGTAAAAACTTTTTTTATATTAAAATAGAATCTTTTTTATCATATATGTGTCTAATAAGGGGACACGTTTCTACCTGATACCGTAAATATCAGACTATGATAGAAAGTGTTTTTTAGCTTTCTATCATTATGTTGATAGAAAGCTTTTATTTTGTTAGGAGGCGTTCATGAAACGTTTTAAAAATTCGGTGTATCTTTTTCCGGGATTATTACTCGTCGTTGTTTTTATGATAATTCCACTTGTGATTACCATTATGCCCACATTCATCAATAATGGTATTACATTTACAAACTATACATCTGTCCTTACGGATCCGTTTTATCAAAGTATTTTGATACGGACCATCCGTATTGGTTTGGTTACGACATTGATATGCCTTGTATTGGGATTTCCAACAGCCTATTTTATCGTAACCGGATCTGAATTGCGTCGGAAATTAACCATGGCACTCGTGTTATTTCCCTTATTTACAAACGCAGTAATTCGTGGGTTTGCCTGGATTACGATTCTCGGTAAGAACGGTTTTTTGAATCAAACACTCTTAAATTGTAATTTGATCCAAGAACCGATAGGATTTATGTATACAGAGTTTTCAATTATCATTGGATCTGTTTATTTATTTCTTCCCGTTATGGTTAATACGTTGGTCTCCGTTTTATCGAAGGTTGATGGGAAATTAGTCGAAGCCGCACAGACTTTAGGTGCGAAAAGTGGTGCAATATTTAAAGAAATTGTATTGCCACTCACATTCCCAGGAATTGTCTTGGGTTCGGTACTTGTTTTCACCGGAACAATAAGTGCCTATGTTACACCATCATTACTTGGTGGAAACAAGAATATGATGCTTTCTACGCTTTTGTATCAGCAGTCCAATGATCTCATGAATTGGCAATCGGCAAGTGTCTTCGCATTTATCATGATTCTTCTTTCTGCAGGCATTATGAAATTAATGACCTACTTAAGTCATAAAGTTGATCAAAGGGGGATGTCTCATGAATAAAAGTCGTTTTCTCGATTGCATTGCTTATCTTGCGATAAGTTTTATTGGAATTCCTTTGATAATCATCACGGTGACAGCTTTTGGAGAAGCTCCGATTATTCAATTTCCAATTCAAGGATTTACGTTAACTTGGTTCTCTAAAGTGTTTCAATCTCAAGTATTTATGGAAAGTTTTGTATTAAGTTTGAAAATATCTGTATTGGCTACGATTTTATGTATGGTGATTGCAATTCCAGCATCGTATGCACTCGTGGTGAATAAAGGGAAGTGGAGTGAGCGAATTAACTCAATTTTTCTCGCACCATCATTAATACCTTCAATTGTACTCGCTTATGCACTTTTTCAATACTTAGTGATTCAGCTTCATTTGAGTTTGAATATCGCTTTAATTATTGGTCATATGTTGATTGTATTTCCTTATACGATTCGAATAATTTGTGCCTCACTTCATGAATTTGACTTAAGCATTCATGAGGCAGCTGTTGTATTGGGCTGTGGTCAATTGGAAGGCTTTGTGAAAGTTGTACTTCCAAATAACAAAGATGCATTAGTATCGGCAAGCATCATGGGATTTATTAATTCGTTTAATAATTTACCCGTTTCGATGTTTCTAAAAGGTCCGGGAATGAATACATTACCTGGGGCGCTCATGAATCATATTGAGTATAATTTTGATCCAGTAGTGAGTGCATTATCTGTTATTCTTATGGCATTTACAATGGTACTGATGTTTGTCATGGACAAAGGATTGAGTAAAAAAGGAGCGAATGTTTAATGAATTTTGCGGTATTAGATCAAATTAGTGTTTCTTATGATGGCAAACACAATGTGCTTCAAGATTTAGATTTAGAGATAAGAGAAGGGGAACTTTTATCTCTACTTGGACCATCAGGGTGCGGTAAATCTACAACGTTACGTACCATTGCAGGATTTAATGCAATTCGGACGGGAACATTTTATGTAGAAGATAAAAGAATGAATGAGGTTAAAACAAATGAACGAGATTTTGGAATGGTGTTTCAAAGTTATGCGTTATTTCCTCATTTAAGCATTCGTGAAAATATTGCCTTTGGGTTAAAACAACGAAAGGTAAATCGTGGCATGATTGCAAGTGAGGTTGAAGGAATGGCCCGTATTTGCGGTTTAACAGAACTGCTCGATCGTTATCCAGGTCAATTATCCGGAGGCCAGCAACAGCGTGTTGCACTCGCCCGAGCCCTTGTTATTAAGCCGAAGTTATTACTGCTTGATGAGCCCTTGAGTAATCTTGATGCTCAACTTAGGATTCAAATGCGGGAGGAAATACGACGAATACAACAAGAACTGAAGATTACTACTGTATTTGTGACCCATGATCAAGATGAGTGTTTTGCGATAAGTGATCGTGTTGCAATTATGAATAACGGTAAAATTGAACAACTGGACACACCTGAAGTGATTTATTCAAGTCCTCAAACACATTATGTGGCGGAATTTGTTGGATTTGAAAACATAAAACCAATCGAAGATTTCAAGTTTTTAAATAATGGACAAGGTCTCATTGCTTCAAAAGATTATGCGTCGTCAAAATCGTTTGGTATTAGACCTTCAGACCTCATGCTCGGTTCGGGAATTAATGAAATGTCAGGACTCATTAGTTCTGTTGCATACCTAGGGAGTTGTTATCAATATCAATTAGAGACTGAATGTGGTGCATTTAAATTATGCACACAAGAAAAACTTCAGATTCATTCAGTCGTATCGTTTAGAATAGATCCAGAATCAATTGTCTTTATTTAGGAGGAAAATATGAAAAAGAAAATTGCATTAGCGCTTGTATTATTAATGGTAAGTGGATGTTCTCAAAAAAAAGAGACTCAAGAATTAGTTGTATCCTCATGGGGACTCAGTGAAGAAGTCTTAAGAAATGAGGTTTTTAAACCGTTTGAAGAAATGCATAATGTAAAGATTGTTTTAGACAGCGGTAGTACTTCAGAACGTTTTGCGAAATTCAGTAGTGGGGACAACAGTAACATTGATGTTATTGAGTTATCACAAAAAGCAGCAGATGATGGTTATCAAGCGGATTTATTTGAGAAAATAGACCTTAATAAATTGGAAAATGGATCAGCCCTCATTGATGCAGCTCAAGAAGTAACACGACGTGGTTATGGTGTACCTTATACAATAAATAGTATTGGTATCGTTTATAATACTGAAACTGTTAAGGAGCCAATCGCATCATGGAAAGACTTATGGCGTGAAGATCTTGTTGGAAAAGTAGCAATCCCTGAAATTGCTTCTACATTTGGTCCTGCAATGATTCAAATGGCAAATGATTACAGTGGAGGCGATTTAAGCAGTGATAACGGTGAGAGAGCATTTGAAGGGCTAGAAGCGTTGAAACCAAATATTAAAAAGACTTATAAAAAATCCTCAGATCTCTCTGTCATGATGAGTACTGGAGAAATCGATGTTGCTGTTGTGGGTGATTTTGGTTTTGATGTCATAAAGAAATCTGTACCAACGGCTGAACTTGTATTCCCAGAATCTGGTACCTATGCAAACTTTAATACCATTGAAATTAATAAGAACTCAAAAAATAAAGAGCTTGCCTACAAATTTGTTGATTGGCGTTTAAGTCAAGTGCTACAAGAGAAAACTGCTGCAACACTGAATGAGGCGCCTGTTAATAAAAATGTTGTGCTTAATGACGAGGTTGCATTAAACAAAACCTATGGACCTATCGCTGAAAATGCGAAAACACTAAATTACGAAGTAATGAATCCTCTAATGCCCGAGTGGATTGACCGTTACAATCGTTTGATGAACCAATAATGATTACAAAATTTACAGGTGCTTTCCTTTACAACACGGCACAACGACAATTTGAAAAAGGAGACTTCTACATTCAAGATTCAATGATTTACCATATTGGGGAGGCAAAAATCAATCCGGATCATGAAATTAATGTAGAAGGCAAATGGATTATTCCCGGTCTTATCGATATTCACATGCATATTGAAAGTTCCATGACAAATCCAAATGAGTTCTCAAACACCGTGCTTCCAATGGGTACAACGACTCTTGTAGCGGATGCACATGAAATTGGTAATGTGTTTGGAACCGAAGGGTTGATTGATTTTATGGACATCGATACGAACCTTGATATCTTTTATGCGATTCCTTCTTCCGTTCCATCCACAAACCCATTTCTAGAGACTACAGGTGGAATTATTGATGAATCAGCGATTAGAACGCTCTGTAAACACCCTAAAGTGATTGCATTGGGTGAGATTATGAATTTCAAAGATGTCATTTCTGATGAAGATACCATGACTCGTAGAATTATTGAAACGTTTAAAAAATGCAAACCTGGATCACCAATTGAAGGCCATATTCCAAGAATAACAGGGCTTGAATTATCACGTTTTATTCAGCGAGGGATTGGTTCAGATCATACATTGCAAACTCCAGAATCAATCCTTGAACGTACACGTATGGGCGTTTTAGTTCAAATGCAGGAAAAATCACTCAGTAGGGAAACAATCGCGACGCTTTGTGAGTATAAGCTCCACGGAAGCTTCTGTTTAGTAACCGATGATGTTATGCCCGATGACTTAATTCACAAAGGACATATGAACCATCTTATTCAATTGTGCATCAAATATGGGATGCGCGCAGAAGATGCAATTTATGCAGCAACGCTAGTCCCATCACAGCGGATGCAACTGAATGATCGAGGTGTTTTATCTCCTGGAAAACTGGCAGACTTTATAATCCTTGATGATTTAGATGCTTTTGCGATCCAATCCGTATATAAAAAAGGGATTAACGTCCAAAATCTTGAGTATGAACACTTTCTTTTCGATGATGACTCAATATTTAATACTATCAAGCGAAATCCGATTACTGAAGCAGATATTGTATCTTCAATTTCAAAAATTAAAGGTGACGAAGCAACAATAAGAATTATGCACCGTGAAGTTACCAATACATTTACCGAAGAACAAATTCAATCCATTCCTGTGAGGGAAGGGGTCTTACAGTGGCAGGATGCGGGACTCACAATGATTGCGGTAATTGAACGCTATGGACATCAAACTCCAATTGCAATTGGTTTTACCGATAATGGTTTTACAGAGAAGGGGGCAGTTGCTACTTCTTGGACCCATGATCATCACAACATACTCGTTATGGGAACGGATGTACAAGATATGGTCAATGCTGTAAATCACTTAATTGATAAGCAAGGTGGTATTGTTTCCATCATCAACAAGAACATTCATTTCGTTCCTTTATCGTATGGTGGCATTGTCTCTACACAATCAATGGAATCTCTCGCACTTGATGTATCACAGATAAGACATGACTTAAGAACATTGGGTTATGAGGCTCAAAATGAATTAATGAGCTTTTCGGTTTTAGGCTTAATCGTATCACCAAGCTTAAAAATATCCGATAAAGGTTATGTCGATGTGAGAACTCAAGAAATCAAGCCATTATTTATTAATCCAAATATTACATAATATACATTATACGAAGTTGTATATAAATAATAAAAAAAGACCGATATTAGTGTATTTGGTCTTTTTTTATGAAATTAAGGTTTAATATAGGCATAACCTTCGTGTTGTTTTTCAATGAGTTCATAAACGCCAGTAGAAACGATGCGTATGTCGTCCAGTAATTGATCAGAATCAATCTGATGTGCATTTAATGAATTTTGACATGCAACAACATCAATCTGCTGGTCTAATAACTGTTTAATTAAACTTTGATCGTCTGCTATTAAAATCTTAATGGCATCGCCATTGATTAACAGTTCTATTGTTTCAACGGGTTTTACGTTTAAATTTCGAATATTTGCGACACAGTGATTTAATCGATCAATTTGATTTAAATGAAAAATAACCTTCATAGGATACTCCTTAGTTTATATGGTACATCGTAAACGTACCGGTATCACACAATTCATCACTATCGTTATATATTTTGATATCAACAACACAGGTTTTACGGGTTCGACTTAATACCGTACCAATACATGTAATGGTCCCAGATTGAATTCCAGACATATAATTGATATTAGCATTCAATGTCACATAATTTTCACCACGACTGCTCGCGGTATAACCTGCTGTTGAATCTGCCAGACCAAAATAAAGACCACCATGAACATAACCATAATAATTCATAGAAGCTTCGGTGACATGAACGATGCACTTCGCATAATCTTCCTTAACTTCAACACATTCTATCTGATTCACAGACATAAAATCTAATTTTTGATTCATTATAAACTCCTACTAATTTTTAAAACTATGAATGGGTGCCGGAATACGTCCGCCTCGATTAATAAAGGATTCACAGCTAAAAGGATTTACCTTCATGATAGGAGCATAACCCAATAATCCACCAAATTCAACCGTTTCGCCTACCCCTTTTCCATAAGCAGGAATAATACGTACAGCAGTCGTTTTATTATTTATCATACCAATGGCTGCCTCATCACCAATAATACCTGAAATTGTCGTTGCAGGTGTATCTCCTGGAATCGCGACCATATCCAAACCAACAGAACAAACACAAGTCATTGCTTCAAGTTTTTCAAGTGTGAGTGCCCCCTTTTCAACGGCTGATATCATAACATGATCTTCACTAACGGGAATAAACGCTCCACTAAGTCCGCCGACGTACGAGGAAGCCATAACGCCACCCTTCTTCACATTATCATTGAGTAATGCTAATGCAAGCGTGGTTCCGGGCGCACCAGGCTCTTCAAGACCCATCTCTTGGAAAATTTCGCCAATACTGTCACCAATAGCTGGTGTAGGGGCTAACGAAAGATCGATAATACCAAAAGGATAACCGAGTCGTCTTGATGCCTCTTGAGCAATTAATTGGCCTACTCGTGTTATTTTAAAGGCGGTCTTTTTAATGGTCTCACAGAGTGTCTCAAAGTCTTGTCCATGTGCAGATTCAAGTGCACATTTTACGACTCCAGGACCGCTTACGCCCACATTAATAACTGTATCAGCTTCACCGACTCCGTGATATGCTCCTGCCATAAAAGGATTGTCCTCGACTGAATTACAGAATACAACAAGTTTCGCACATCCGATCGACTCACGCTCACCGGTAAGCTTCGCACAATCAAGAATTGTCTGACCAAGTTGTTTAACCACGTCCATATTGATACCACTTCTGCTTGTACCAACATTGACACTCGCACAGACGCGATCTGTTACCGCCAAGGCCTCTGGAATGCTTTGAATTAACACTTCATCCGCGGGCGTACACCCTTTTTGAACAAGTGCACTAAAACCACCAATAAAATCAACACCGACTTCTTTTGCCGCTTTATCAAGGATTTTCGCTGTTGATACAAAAGATGTCGCATTACATCCTGAAGCCGCAATCGCTATGGGTGTTATGGAAATCCGTTTATTAACAACTGGAATTCCGTATTCATGAGCAATCTCATCACCAATACGAACTAAGTCTTTAGCGCGCGATGTAATTTTATTATAAATTTTTTCATTGAAACGATCCAAATCAGAATCAGCGCAATCCAAAAGACTGATGCCCATGGTGATGGTACGAACATCTAAATTTTGATTGGCAATCATTGCTTGTGTTTCTTGAATTTCAAATTGATTAAGCATGGAACCTCCTAAATTCGATGCATCGAGGAAAAAATATCCTCGCGTTGCATTGTAATAACAACACCAAGTGTGTTTGCGACTGTTTGAAGTTGAAGCGAGACTTCATCAAAAGGGTTTAAACATTGTGATAAATCCACAATCATAAGCATATTAAAATATGCATCCACAATGGTTTGATTAATATCCAAAACATTAATATTTTCTTGTGCTAAATAATTGCATACACCTGAGATAATCCCAACGTTATCTTTACCTACTACTGTAATAATTGCTTTCATAATTCACCTCTCGGAATAATAATATCACATCCAAAATGTATTGTGGACGTCCAAACGACTAATTCGTGTATAAAGCGTTTTATTTAAGTAAAAAAAAGCTTTCTCGTAGAAGAAAGCTTAATTGAAAGGTTGAGGTTTAAAGTGTGTTATTTATTTTAGATGTTACTTTGAGTGCAATCCAAACTGCAAGAAGTCCTGCAGTAAGTTTTCCAATCATTAACGGAAGGATTAACTGTGGTTGGAAATTAGCGGTGAATGCGAGATGGTCACCAATAACAAATGCACCACAAACTGAAAATGCTGTAATGGCAATCATTTCACGATCACTCATAGTATCATCAATCATTGCAAATGCTGCGATGACATTTGCAGAACTCGCAAGGATACCGGTCGCAATTTTTCGAGAGATACCTAATTTGTCAGAAAGATTTTCAATGGGTTTTTTAAGTTTCGTTTCAATTAAATAGACCATTGGTAATGCTCCACTTAACATTAAACCAATATACCCTGCAACTTCGAGGGCACGCTCAATATCGATACTGTCCGCAATAATGGGATCAAGAATATAACCACCCAATAAATTGGTAAAGATATGTGTGAAATGTTCGAGAATACTGATTGTAAGAATGACTTTTGTAAAAATCTCAATAAATTTTGAAAAATACTGAAATCCTTTAATCATAAGTTCTGATTTTTTCCAAAGACCTATTGCCATCAAGAGGCAAATGATGATCAGTGGAAGCAAATTTTTAACCAGAATCATCAGTGTCATGTTTAAAAGGATTTGGGGTGCATTGGGATCTGATGATACGATAGTGCGAACCATTGGATTAAATATCATGATAAGAACATTGGTGATGAATACACCTATTGGTATGGTAATAAACCCAATCATTGTACCAATTGAGAGTTGACGGTGGTATTTAACATCAATGATTTTTGTGGCAATGGGAATACTAAATACAATGGTTGCACCTGCCATATAACCAACGGTCATTGAAATAATCCAGGCTTCGTGGGTTTGTGCTAAAGCCGCTGCAAGTTGATACCCACCCATATCGACAGCGAGTAAAGATGTTGCTGCCATTGCAGCATCAGCACCAAAAACGGTAAACAGTGGTGCAATAAATTTAGAAATAAAGATATTGAGGATGGGCAATGCTGCCATAATTCCAGCAATCGGTATAAAAAGACCTCCAATTGCTTCAATTCCTGCAGTAAATTGTTGACCCAATTCGGATTCACTATCTTTAATTGAATAGAAACATCCAATGACAGCACAGGCCATGATGATGTAGATTACAATATCACTAATGATTTTCATAGGTTCCCTCATAGAGCGCTAAGGCTTTGTTTCCATAAGATTTTGAGTTATTATACCAGATTGTAAGATATTCACCTACCGCTGCGCCATTCGATTCTTGGAAAATGGCCCAAACAAACCAATAGTATGATGCAATCGCAATATATGCGATAAAATGACGTTGCATTAAAGGATCCATCGGTGCTTTGTTATAAAGATTGAGGACTTTCATTGCTTCCTCATAAGTGTAGTCGGAGCATGCAATAAAGGTACCAATATCAACCCCTGGATCATCAACGCCTGCATATTCCCAATCAATTAGGTATAATGAATTACCTGAAAATAGGATATTAGGGTCGTAGAAATCACAATGACATAGACGCAATGGAACCTTATCGTTATCAGCATATGCTTTAACGGATTCAACCATCTCGAATAATGCATCAAAATCATCGAAGGCGTTGCGATCTTCGATTGAGAGTTTTTCAATAAAGTCACATGATTTTTGCCATATATTAAATTCGAATTCACCTTCAAGTTGTTGGTCATGCATGTCTTTAATCATTTCGAGTGCTTGTTTTACTTCATCCCATTGATGATAATCAAGTTTTCGTGCTTGTTCAATAAAAAATGAGAGTTTCCAGCCCTTTTCGGGATCCATATAAATATATGAATCATCAAATCCTAATTCTTTTGCTTTATGCTGTGCAAAAAACTCTGATTTACGATTGATGTATTCATCGGTTCCAACACCTGGATGACGGTAGATATAGGATTTTCCATCATATTCAAATTTGAGCGATAGATTGGTGAGACCATCTTTAATCGGTACAATCCCGGTAATATCTGAAACGTTACAGTGAAGGACAGATATAATATTATTGAAAATTTCACTATCTTTTATATCTAAATAGGAAGCATCAAAAGTTTGCAGTTCTTCCAGTGAATCAAACTCTTTTATAATATCTGGGGAGTATACTTCCGCATACATTTCGAATTGATTCATATGTTCAACATATACTTTTTCCCAAAGTTTTGCTTTTGTTTCTTCTTTTGGATACTCTTGTTTAAGAAGTTCACTAAAATCGTGTGAGAACGTTCGATCAAAGAAAACGTGACCGACCATACAGTAATAAGAACCGGATCCGATTCCAATTTTAGTAATGAGCCCTTCATCGGTAAAATCCGCATAATATTCCCCCGTTTCATGGGATGCATGCACTTGAACGGGATATGTTGTTTTATATTCATATTGATTGAATACATTTTCTACGAAGTAGTTATCGGATGAACAAATGTATGTATTTTTCAATTGATCCAATACGAGCATTAATGTGGATGTGTTATTGTAACGATAATAATCATCATTCACTACAAATTTAACTTGATACTTATCCTCTAAGTAATAAAATTGTTCTTTCATATAACCCAGTACAATTGTAATATCAGTAATTCCTCGTTCATGTAATTGACGAATTTGTCTTTCAATCAGGACTTCACCGTGAACTTTTAAAAGTCCTTTAGGACGCTCATATGAGAGTGGTGCAAAGCGTGATGACATACCCGCAGCCATAATGATGGCATTGTCAACACGGTAAGATTCCATTGCTTGGGATCCCTTTGCCGTCACCTTTCCATCTTGGTCAAGGTAGTTCATCGTTTCAAGGGATTCCTGTGTCATTTTCATTGCTTCATTGAACATTTCTGGTGAGTGTTCAATGCCTGATAAACACTCACGTAATAATTTAAATTGATAGATATTCATGAAATTCTCCTTTTAGTAATTTTATCATCTATGTTCAATAAAGACAATATTATAAAGAAAATGAACATAATAAAAAACAGCATGATTCGATGCTGTTTTGGTTATTTTTATACTATTTTTTGCGCTTAAAAAGTTCTACCAATTCACCCGGATTTTCGGAGGAAAGAATCGAACCCATCATGATAAAAATTACAAGTATGAATTGCTTAAAATTAAAGGTCTGATCAACCATAAATTGAAAGAAAAATGCCCATGCTGGATAACTGATATTTAAACCCATTGCTTTACTTGGACCGATTAATGAAATGGATTTATAGTAGAACGAATAGGAAATTGAACCAATAATACCACTGATTACAACCATCAAAAATATTGGGTTCATTACGCTGATGTTTTGAAGCTGATGATATCCGATTATCGGCATAATAACTAGTCCATAAGTTATAAAAGATACAAACTGACGAATTGTTAGCGCAATATGTGATGGGACGTCTTGTTTGAGTGCTGTACTAATTATTACAGCTTCACTCCCCCATCCAATAACACAAATACTGATGAAGACAAGACCGAGTTTTAAGTTTGAAATTCCCATGCTCCCTGTAAAACCCATCAGGATAATAGCGGTGATTGCGATAAATAAACCCAAAATGGTTCGCTTGTTCGGTTTTTCTTTTAGGATAATAAAACTCAAGAGTGCTCCAAAGAGCGGATAGATTGCTGAAATACTTGCTGAGATTGCGGGTCCAAGATGGTTAATGGATAAAATATATGCCCCCATTCCTAGAGGTCCACCCAGAAGGGCCGCGATTGCAATCACCAACCCTGATTTTGAGCATAAAACCTTAATGAAATTTTTCAATTGATTTTGAAAAATCAGCAGCATCAGTAAAAAGATAAATGACGCTCCATCATGGATAAAAGTCGATATAAGGGGTGCGTTAGACCCAAATGCGATAAACATTGCCGAAGCGAGAACAACACCAATCATTACAGTATCAAGTCCCCAGAATAGTCCTGAGGATAGACCTGTAACTGTTCCTTTATGACGCATTTCGATGATCCTTTAATACTACCTCATGATTTGAAACACGTTCTGACTCTGGCGGTAACTGCATGTAGTCTCCGTAGTTTAATGTAAGAATTTCATCATATTCCGTTGGAATTAAAAATTGATGATTTTCAAAGACACCTGCAGTCACGGAGTCTAAGATCGCATTACGAATGAAAGTTGCCTGATAGATTGCGTCATTAAAATTGAATACCAACATATTTGCATACTCCGTTTTATCATTATTGTATTTTTCAATCCAAACTTGACGTTTTTTATAGAGCGTTGGGAGTAAGAAATTAACACGATAAAAGATTCGATTTAAGTGATAGAATGTGCTTTTAATTAAACGTTTTTTGCCTAAATCTTCATCAGTTACAAATGTATATACAAATAGTGAGATCAATTTATTGTAGAAACTAACTTTTTTCTTTTGCTCGTTACGAAGATCTAAATCATCTGGAATATTATCATAAGGAAAGATATCAATCCAGACACCATGATTAATATTGAGATAGTCTGTAGATTTCTCTACAAGTTCTACTTTGTTACTTCGAATTTTGCTAAAAGCATGATAGTGATCTTTTTCAGTTTTAAATGATTGGTAAAAAAAATCTTGATTCAATTCTTCAGCTACAACCTGTTCAAATCGGTTGAATTCACTGCGGGACATATTTACATCTATATCATCATCCCATGGAATAAAGCCTTGGTGACGAATCGCCCCCAGTAATGTTCCAGATGACAACGAATAGATTATGTTGTGTTTTTTACAGATCCGATCAAATTCAATGAGAATATTCAACTCTTCTTGCTGTAGTTTGTTCATTTAGTCCTCCATAGCTAACGCTAATCGTGCATATTTATGTGCGTAATGGTATTGATCTAATGCATAATTTCCAAACGATTCACCCCTTGCTTGTTTAAATTGAGCCCAAAGAGCCCATAAGTATCCTGACAAACTCACATACATATATAAGATTTTCGTTTCTTGTTTTGTAGGTTTTCGTTCAAGATAGATTTCTATTAATTCTAAAATTCGTGTTTCTTGATGACCAGAGTAGATTGCATGCATGGCAATATCTAAAATAGGATCACTCATACCGGCATATTCCCAGTCTAAAAGCCTTAAGGAACCATCATACAGTTTCACGAAATTTGACTCAACAGGATCAATATGACATAAAACTTTCGGACGATCTAGTTGTTTCAAATATTCTATTTCTTCTTCAATCAGTTTTGAAACTTCATTGATATCATCAAATAAAATTGCGTTTGAATCTTTACATAACATCATATAATAAGCAATGCGTTCTTCAAGATCGAACGTATGATCCACGGATATACCACTTGTATGTAACGTTCGCAATATTTTAAATGCTTGGGGAATATCGTCGTGATTGATTGATTCACAATGCTCATAGTACCGTGAAATTTTATACCCATTATATGGGTTTATATAATAAAGTTTATCTGATATTTTTAAAGGATTTATCGTCTGATATACTTCTGCTTCTTGGCGACGGTTAATGAGTTGCTCAGTTCCTTTTCCAGGGGCCCTAAACACGTATGACTTATTGTTGACTCTAAATATAAATGAATCATTGGTCATCCCCTTTTTCATGGATTCAATACCACTGATGTCTTGGGAAGAAACACCAAAAACATTACAAATAATTGTAATCATTTCATTTTTAGTTTCAGTTAAGTACGATGGATCATAAACACGCAATTCCTCGATGCTTTCAAATTCAAAGATGGAATCCCTTTTGACCTCATTTGAAAAGATTTGAATCTTGTTAATTCGATCAAGCCAACAGTTCTCCCAGTAATATTGTTCTTTTCCTGCAATTTTAATATCACGATTCACAGCCTCGATGATTTCTTTTGACGTCTTGGCATCAAAGAACGTTGGTCCATAGAGGCCTACAACATCCTTACCGCCAATTTCCATATCTGTAATGAGACCGTTAGGAGCTGTGTGTACCGTCCATTCATCCGTTTCCCCTTCGAAATACGTCGTAGCGTACCATGACTTATATTCATACTTATGAAACATATTTTCTGTAATATAAATGTCTGAAGGCATGATTAAGGTGTTTTTCATAACATCTTGGGCATGATATAGGGTTGAAATATTATTGAATCGATGATAATCGGGATTATGAATCAGTTCAACACCATACTTTAAAACAAGATATTCAAATTTTTCTTTGAGATAGCCAACGGCGACATATATTTTTTTTATTCCAACTTCTTGAAGTTGCTTGATTAAGCGTTCAACCATACGCTCACCGTGAACTTCCATAAGACCTTTGGGAGTATCATAGGTATAAGGTACAAACCGTGAACCAAATCCTGCTGCCATGATAATGGCATTATCGACTTCATATTCCTCAAGGAATCGAAGTCCCTCTTGAGTAATCTTGAAATTATTTACATATCCTCGATTGATGCAATCATTTAAGAGTGAATTAACCTTCCCTAAGGAAAAATTTGTGTGTTTACTTAATTCACGCTGTGATGAAATTTCTTGCTCAAGTAACGTTCTGAGTATATAAAATTTCGAAAACATTAAAAACCTCCGTTCAAATTTGCTACCACATTGTAACATTTGAACAGAGGTTTATCAATTACCTTTGGTATAACTTAAGAGTGTTTGCGACAAAAGTATGTGAATCATGTATCAAGTCGTCAAACGCATCAAAAGATACGGTTTGATTTGATTCCAGCGTCTCCACAATCGCATCCAAATCACCTTGTTTGACAATAGTCATAAAAGGATGATCAGCAACCTCTTTATTCCCACCCGTATCGTAAGCGATAACCGGTGTTTGGCAACATAAGGCTTCAATATTTGTAGTTGGATAATTATCCTCGTAAGTTGGGTTTATAAAACGATAAGAGAGCGTGTAATATGCGGCCAGTTGCTCAGCACTATCGGTTCTTAAAACACCATCAATTGAAGCGGGTAATGCCTTCTTTTGCTCCTCTGTTAAACCAATCAGGACAATTTTGTAATCCTCAGAAATCATCGTACTCAATTTAATGAAATCATTTAAACCTTTCCGTTGTTCCCAAATGCTTGCTACACCCAGTAATACGCGTTTTCCTTCGTATTTTTGGCTTAATTCTTGATCATAAGTCGGTTTGAATAGGTCTGTATTAATACCGTTATGAATCACTTCACATGGATATTGCGAAAGAAAACTTTTTGAGAGTAAGTTCTTAAGCCAATATGAAGGCGTAATTAAGGTTAAATTATCAAGTCCGCTAAATGCATTCTTTTTCCATAAGAAATTCTTTTTTTGACGTTTGAAAAGCAATGCCTCTGGATAATCGCGTGTTGAATTGCATTCGACACATCCCTCATCCCACATTTTACATCCATGAAAGTCAAAATATGCACTACTACCACTTATTGGCCAACAATCATGGAATGTCCAATAAATCTTCCCTTTATAGGATTTAAGCGCTTCAAATAACATTTCAACATTTAAGTAATAGCCGTGAAGGTTATGCAAGTGAATTACATCGGGTTGGTAGGATTCAATTTTTTGAATCAGTTTTTGAGTCGCACGGTTTGAATGAAGACCGTGACGGTTAAAGAGTCGAGTCATAAGAACATGGTTATATGTAGAGCGTTTATCGCCAATATAAAAAGTGTCTGTTTTGTCCTTGGCATCATGACGTCCATAACTGATTAAAACCTCATGGCCTTCTTTTTTTAATCCATTTGCGAGATCGCGTACAATTTTACCAGTACTGCCATAATCACATACCGAATTAATAAATAGAACCTTCATTATTTGCTCCAAACAGTACGATTGATGTAGTCAACATATGAAATGATTATGCGTAATACCTTTTCGGATACATTTGGCATACTGTAATCCGCAACATGGCGCAACGTATTGGGTTCTTGCGTTTCTAATACCGCTAACCCTTGTAGAATACGTTCTTTTTCAAGACCTACCATCATGACCGATGCTTCTTCCATTGCTTCTGGACGTTCGTGTGCTTCACGTAGATTAAGCGCTTTAAATCTCAGAATTGAAGACTCTTCACTAATTGTACCACTATCACTGAGTGTCGCTTTCGATTCCATTTGAAGTTTAACATAATCGTTAAATCCCATTGGTTTCATGATTTTTACAAGCGGATGGAAGGATACACCCTTCGCATCAATCATATTTTTTGTTCGAGGATGTGTGCTCACAATGATTGGCATCTGATATTTTTCAGCAATCGCATTGAGACTATCAACAAGATTTAAGAAATTCTTCTCTGAGTTAATATTCTCATCACGATGAGCGGAAACGACAAAATATTCACCTTTCGTGAGATTAAGTGTTTCTATAATGTTACTTGCAGCAATATCATCATGACGCGATTGGATTACCTCAAACATTGGGCTTCCAGTTTTAATGACGCGATCTGCGGATAAACCTTCACGCAATAAATACTCACGTGCAATATCGCTGTATGTAAGGTTGATATCAGAAATATGATCAACAATTTTACGGTTTGTTTCTTCAGGAACGCGTTGATCAAAACAACGATTTCCAGCTTCCATGTGAAATATTGGAATCTGTTTTCGCTTTGCAGCAATTGCGCAAAGACAACTGTTTGTATCGCCAAGCACTAAAAATGCATCGGGATTCACTTCTTCTAAAACAGGTTCAATATTGATAAGAATATTACCAATGGTCCCCACTGGTTTTCCCGTTGCGGTTTCTAAAAAATAATCTGGTTTTCGAAGCTTAAAATCGTTAAAAAAGACTTCATTTAATTCATAATCGTAGTTTTGACCTGTATGAACCAGCACGTGGTCAATTGCATCACTTGATTCTAGACGATTTATCACAGCGGATAATCGAATTATTTCGGGGCGTGTTCCCACGACAGTCATAACTTTTAGTTTTTTCATCTAAACCTCCAAATAGTGTGTATCGGGTGTTTCGGGATTGAACGGTTCATTCACCCACATCACCGTAATTAAATCCGTAGTACCCGTGTTAATGATATTGTGCGTATATCCAGTAGGTATATCGATAACTTCGAGTTTATCCCCAGATACATGATATTCTATAATTTCTGTTTCAAAGATATCTCTAAATTGGATACACCCTTGACCCGAAACAACAAGAAATTTTTCGTTTTTACTGTGATGCCAATGATTCCCCTTTGTAATTCCGGGTTTCGATATATTAATACTTACCTGACCACGATCAGGAGATTTTAAAAATTCTGTGAAGGATCCACGATCATCACATTTCATATCGAGGAAATAATTAAATTTATCTTTGGGTAGAAAGGCTAAATAAGTACTGTATAGTTTTTTCTCGAATCCATCCTTAAGATTCGGTACAAAAAGGGAATCACGTGACGCTTTAAAAGCATATAATAAGTCAGCAATTTCACCTAAAGTCACATCATAAGATGTTGGGACAGTACAATAGATTTCCTCCACAATGGTAGGCGTTCCATTTATTGCACGTATAAGCTCTAAGACAACATCATCAATATACATAAGATTTAATGAAACATTGGGATCATTAATCTGTATGGGTTCATTTCGTGATATCGCATGACACCATGTTGCAATGACCGTATTGTAATGTGGTCGCGACCATTTTCCAAATAAATTTGAAAAACGATAGATCCAAACAGGTGCTCCGGTTTGTTCCATATGGTTTATCAAAACGGACTCCCCTTCACGTTTGCTTCGCCCATATTCATTATCCAATACTGCTTGAATGCTTGAAGAAACAAGAATGGGCGCTTTATTTTTATTTTTTTCAAGAGCATTACAAAGGTGTTCTGTAAAACCTACATTTCCCTTCTGAAATTCTTCGGGGTCTGTCGGACGATTAATGCCTGCAAGGTGAACGACAACATCTGCTTGAGCACAGTAATCGTCAAGTTCAGAAAGGGTATTATTGCGATCATAAGCAAGGACTTTGTGTCCAAGATGATCTAATGTCGCAATCAGATTTTTTCCAACAAAACCTGATGCACCGGTAACCAGAATTTTCATCTACATCATACCCTTTAGCTCATCTTTAATTTCATAAAGATCGACTAACTTAGCCTTAATTTCTTCTACATTTAGGCGATATGTATTATGAGAGTTATATTCTTGTTCTTCATGAATTTCCTCACCTTCCATGAAATATTTATCGTAGTTGAGATCGCGTTGATCCATCGGTACACGATAATAATCTGTAAGGTCTTCAGCTTTTTCAAACTCTTCTTTTGTTAGAAGGGTTTCATAGAGTTTTTCTCCATGACGTGTACCAATGATACGTGTTCCTTTTTGATATCCTGTGAGTTCGACAATCGCTTGGGTTAAATCTTCGATTGTACTTGCAGGTGATTTTTGTACAAAGAGATCGCCCGGTTCGCCATGTTCAAAGGCAAATAATACCAATTCGACCGCTTCGTCAAGACTCATCAAGAAACGGGTCATGTGGGGATTTGTGATGGTTAATTCTTTACCCATACGAATTTGTTCTAAGAATAATGGAATTACAGATCCGCGTGAAGCCATGACATTTCCATATCGCGTTCCACAGATAACGGTATTGGTTTCTTTCGCAATCCGAGCCTTCGCAACAAATGTTTTTTCCATCATCGCTTTTGAAATTCCCATAGCATTAATTGGATATGCTGCTTTATCTGTTGAAAGACATACAACACGTTCTACGCCACAGTCAATAGCAGTTTCTAATACATTATCGGTTCCAATAACGTTTGTTTTAACGGCTTCAATTGGGAAAAACTCGCATGAAGGAACTTGCTTAAGCGCAGCTGCATGGAAGATGTAGTCAACACCACGAACTGCATGAATCAAGGATTCTTTCTGCCGAACATCTCCAATATAGAACTTTAAGCGATCATCATTGAAAAACTTACGCATATCATCTTGTTTTTTCTCATCGCGCGATAAAATGCGGATTTCCTTAATTTCTTCTTTTAAGAGTCGACGTACTACGGCATTTCCAAATGAACCGGTACCGCCTGTAATGAGTAATACTTTATTTTCAAACATAATTTTTACGCTCCCATGTGTTTTATAATTATCTCGTATGCATGTGCAACAGTATAATGATTCATTAAATAATCATGTCCGTTTGCACCCATTTTTTTTCTTAAATCTTGATTTGATACAAGCGTGTCAATTGCTTGATACCATGCATCAACATCAGTACTTTCAATTCCGAATCCATACTCATTTGACATTGCAATGGTTCCAATATCTGTAGCAGTGTCTGTTGCACAAACAACGGGCTTTGAAGCCTCAAGATAGGTTAAAAGGCGTTGTGGGTAATTAGGAATTGTAAAACGATGATCTAAGAAAATTAAACCAACATCACATTGACTTACAAGACTATTATATACCCTACTTTCAAGTTGCCCTAGGAAAAGTGTATTGGATATATTTTTTTCTTTAATAAATGAGGTAATAAGATCTTCTTTAGCACCCGATCCTGCAATTAAGAAAACAATACGTTCATCATTTTTAATACGATCAATACACTCAATGACAAATGGGATTGCTTGCGGAGCTCCTAAATTACCTCCATACAAAAGAATTGTTTGATCATCTCGAATCGCATAGGCTTCACGGATAGAAATGCTGTCATGTGCCGTATTGTTTTCATTAATATCCAAAGCATTTGGTAAAATTTCAAGCCGCCCAATTGTAGAAGGATGGTGAATTTCCATGTATTTTAGGTTTGCGGGTGACATGGTACCAATTACATCAAACATTCTATAGAGCGCCTTTTCTTTATGAGCGAAGAAACGATGAATAAGTCCGTTCGCTTTCATAAAACCAAGGTCAACTGCATTTTGTGGAAATATATCCTTAAGCATGAGATAGCATAATGCATTGGGATTTTTTGATTTAAGATAGTTAACTGTTTTGAGTAATGTAATGGGTGGCGTCGAATAGAGAATTAAGTCAAACGATTCATGACCTAAATGCTTCTTAAGTGCGCTTCTAAATTGTGAATCAATTCTAAGCGTTGCGATACCTTTATCGATTAGGTTACTATTTTTCGTTAAATTTCCTGTTTTAATACCAAGATAGTGCATGCCAAATTGTTCATAATACTCGGTTTCTTGGTCTAAACGTTTTTCACGGGCATAAGCAATGGTAACATCATGACCTTTTTTTTGGAACTCAGAAAGCAAATCAAAGTAAATACTGTGACGATGCATCCCTGAATTGGTAGAACTCAAATAAAGTACTTTCATAGGACCTCCTTAATATTGCCACAATAAAGAACCATCTTTATTGTAAAGGCGTTGACGACAATACGTATCTACAGTGATCACACCATCGGGTGCAATTCGATAAAAATCGTTACTTAAAACGGGGACAATTGGCTCAAACGACTCATTAACATAAAGAAAGAAATGATAATCGATGTACTCCAAATCAAGAATTTTATAGGTATAAGGTTTATCAAATTCCACATATTTAACGCTGATAATTTCATCTCTATAAGGGAACATATTAAGAATGCTTTCCGGTAAATTCTCAACATCATAAGATTTTACTTCAAGTGGTTGTGTAGTAATTTCTTGACGTTCGGAAGCGTCATTTGTTAATGCTGACTGAATCCGTTCTTCAGTCACCTCAGCGCCGGTTAAATCGAGATATTCAGTCGATTTAAAAGCTTGTTTTAAGTCATCATTAGGTGTATATGCAACAAGTGATCCATAGACTGTGGGTTTTCGTTTAAAGCTTGGTTCAACAATCCATGTGCGATCAGTCCCTAAGATTCCATAGAGCTCTGACTCATGATCCCACATTGCATAATAAGATAAATCCTCACGATAATTCGATGAAATCGGTAATGAAGCCTGTGCATCTAAAAGTTCATCACGTTCGTCATTACAATCACGTCGAATAGTGAGATAAGCAAAGCGATTATCATAATCATCATAATTTGGACGATTGAAAATGGTATTAAAACGTAAGAGTTTGTTTGTTCCTCGATAATTAGATTGATGCATATAAGCATTGATATCTTTGTAAAGAAATAACCCCGTGAAGCATGCAAGTCCTGTATAAATGAAGCCATTCAAAATCCGGGAGTCTTTCAAGAAATAGTAATCGAGAATGTATTTAAACACAACAATGCAGAGGATAAAGGTATAAATCGTCGTACGACCAGCAATTAATTCGGAAAATTTGAGGCAGAAATAGACACCGAAGCCCAGCAATGTCGCATCTACAAGATATTTTTTAAATACGGTATCTGTGATTTTATCGTAGTGATAAAGAATTATTGCGGAAAAACCAATGCGGACGATCCCAGCGAAATTTAATACCTGTGTTTTCGCATCAATGTATCCCATTATTTTCTTCGAACCGGGAATAAATGGAAGATGCGCTAAAACACGTTGCCATGGAATAAATGCAAAGAGGAACGAAACACCTAAAAGAATAAGAAGGTTTTTCTTATTCCATTGAACATTACGCGCTAAATAAATTACTGGAATATAGAACAATACGGATATATGGAATAATGCAAGCACAGCGATTAATAACAGCGATTGCTTCTTCGACAAATGCTTCTGTGGATTAAAAAAGTAATACGATGCGACGGCCATAACAAGTCCTTGTCGTATTGCACTCAAATTCCAAACAAAGAAAAACATCCCAATAAAGAGTATTAAGGACACAAGTGACGCATCTGTTGTATCATCGATCCATTTTACAAAAAAACCAAGTGTAACTGCACCAAAGAATCCAATAAAAAATTGGAATGGAAGTCCGATAGATTTAAAGATAAAAATAAAAATTCGGAACCCGAGTTCAATGTTGCTTTGGTGGTCTAACATTTTTCCAAATGTTGAAACATTTTGAAGATTATAGAGATATTCATAGGAAAAATAATCCGTTCCTACCCCTACTCTAAAAATAACAATAATGAAAAGCGGAACTGTTGCCAAATAAAATTTTTGCTTGTTTGTCAATCTAGGTAAAAAACTGACAATAAAAGGAAAAATCAGTGCGAAATAGTACATAATTACCTCCAATAAAATAATATAAAATAATAAGTCTTAAAGATACATTCTCTAAGACTTATTCGAGCTTAAAATCCTTCAGTACTGTCTTTTTTAAATATCACGACGACGGTGCGTAGAATTAATTTAAAATCAGTCCAAATTGAATAGTTTTCAATATACATAAGATCCATAAGAAGTTTATCTTTTGGAGATGTATTGTACTTACCTTCGATTTGAGCAAGACCTGTTAAGCCCGCTTTCACCTTGAGACGGTAAGCAAATTCCGGTAAAACTTTTTGATACGAATCGACATTTTCAAGCATTTCAGGACGCGGTCCGACAATGCTCATTTCCCCTTTTAATATATTAATAAGTTGTGGAAGTTCATCCATTCGAATTTTTCGAAGTACTTTCCCAACAGACGTAATCCGATCGTCGTGTTCTGTAGCTGAATAATTTTCAACGTTTTCTTTCATCGTACGGAATTTATAAACATCAAAAATACGGCCATCGATTGTTGCTCTTTTTTGTTTGAAAAGAATGGTACCCCCGTCATTAAGTTTGATTGCAATTGCCGCAATAATCCAGATTGGTGACGAGACTATCGCTCCGATTACCGCAACAAAAATATCTAAAATACGTTTCAATACCCGTTGTTCAAAGGATAAGCCTTGTATGTTAACTTCAACCATCGCCTTATCATCTACAACCATCGAAAATCCTGAAAGCTCCACAATATCTGAAATTGATGGCGCAAACATAAAATTCAATTGATGTTTATAGCATAGATCAACGAGACGTTTCCGCTCACTTACAGGTGTTTCTAAGATCACAACGTAATCAACATTGAAAAGCATCGCTTCTAAATTTGGATCATCAACAGTAATACACCCCAAAATATCATACTGAAGCTTAAAACGTTCCAAATAGTGATTAACCTTCGGTAAACTTTCCTGATCGTTTTTATCATAGACTATAATCGTTCGTGATGGCTTATACATTTTAAAATAGATGTAGTTACCTAAATAAGCGAAGACCACAATGCCTACAATTTGAATAATCATGGTATAAAAAAGTAAATCCAATTGTTCAATTTTAAAAGATTGATTGTTGTTTGGATTTGTATTCATAACCATTAATTGAAAAAACGTTGCTAAATCTGTCAAGATAATCGCAATCGTAGAATTATAGATAATTGGTTTGCTTTTCTTAATACCAATTTCAAAAGGTCCGTAAACCTTAAGCATTAAAATTCCAATCAAGATAAAGGTTGATCCGGTAATGACCGCTGTTCTTGACCAATTTTGTAGCGCAATATTTTCTTTTCCAAAGAGATAAAAGAATACCGCTGCTAAAAACACAAAGATAAATCCCTTTAGAGCCACAATTACTAATGACTTTAGATTTTTACTCATATTTTCTCCTAATTATTAACTACTACCCGTAAAACACAAATTCGTTTTCATATAGAAACATTTTTATATTTTTAGTAATCAAATACGTTATAGGTAAAGTGTTTTCACAATAAATTCCATTGAATGGGTTGAATCAAGTTTCAATGGAATGATTTTGTATAAAACACAGTAGATAACCTATTTATCCTTGTCAATTATACCATTTTGACGTGTTAGATTCAATATTGTAGGGCTGTCTTCATTAATTGTTAAGAAAGAATTCAAAAAAACAGAATCAAATTGATTCTGTTTCAGTTGGCCAGGGATTCGGACAAATTTGCCCAAGGATCATGCGTTCGTTTGAGGCTGTTGCCGAAGGAACATTACTTGGTTTTCCTGCTAATGTTTCATTCCCCAATATGGCAAACGCAATGGCTTCTTTCGCATCGCTTGAAAACCCTAAATCTTCTTGAGTACAAACTTGAATCTCTTTTGGTAACATTAAACGAATTTCTTCAAGTAATACTGGATTATAAGCGCCCCCACCCCCAATAATTACTTTATGTATCGTGTGTTTAGGCATAATATATTGTTTATATGCATTTGTAATCGAGTAGGCAGTAAATTTCGTCAAGGTGTAAATTACATCATCTGGATCATAACCTTCTTTATAGAATTCAGAGACCATTCGTTCACCAAACATTTCACGCCCTGTGGATTTGGGCGGTTCGATCTTAAGGTAGGGATGATTTATCAGTGATTGATAGAGTTCGTCGATTAACAAACCTTTGCGGGCATGGGTGCCATTTTTATCGTAGAGTTCTTGATAATAATGAGCCGTAGCCGCATTCATCATCATATTACCCGGACCTGTATCAAAGGCAAAGACATCATCGAGATGTGCATTTGCTGGAATTACGGTAACGTTTCCAATTCCACCAATATTTTGAAGCAAGACGGTCTGTGTTTTTTCACGATAAATTAAAAACTCAGGATATGGAACCAGTGGGGCTCCATCCCCTCCAGCCACAATATCCATGACTCTAAAATTAAAAACAACTGGCACTTTATGATGAAAAGCAATCATTGATGGATCCCCAATTTGTAGCGTTGATTTCAAAAAATGATTCTGTGGGATTGGAAGGTGGTAAAGTGTTTGGCCATGAGACGCTACAAAGTCTAATGAACCTTTAAAGTTACTCTCACTTAACACCTTCGTTGTAGCTTCGTTATAGAGCACTCCCAATTCAAAATTAAGTGAACAAATTTCATCAATTCGTGATGTCTCAGGAACACTGGCATCTAAAATACGTTGACGTAATTGTTCCGGTATTTCAAGGGTTACAAAATGGATTAATTTGCATGTAGTATCAATACCAGAACCTTGAATTTTAACTAAAGCTGCATCAATGCCATCAAGTGATGTCCCCGACATCAGACCAACCGCATATTTAGTTTCCATATTTTTCACGCTACTTATTTTCTAGAGCACGTGCAATATGACCTTGATTTTGATTTAAAAGTTGCACAGCATCTTCAACCTCAAGGTTACAAAGTTCCATAACAATTGCGACTTTAACACTCTGGTCGCTTAAATCTAACAAGTCTGTTGCACGGTCATAAGTACAACCGGTCGCATTCATAATAATACTACGCGCACGCTCAATAAGTTTTGCATTGGTTGCTTTTACATCGACCATAAGATTACCGTAGACCTTGCCCAGTTTAATCATCGCTCCGGTTGAAATCATGTTTAATACCATTTTAGTTGCAGAACCAGATTTCATGCGTGTAGAACCCGTAATGACTTCTTGACCAACTACCACTTCAATGGGATGATCTGCATATGCAGCGAGTTTACTTTCTGAAACGCATGCAACAGAAATGGTTTGTGCCCCAAGTTCTTTAGCGTATTTAAGTCCGCCGATACAATAGGGCGTACGTCCTGACGCACCGATTGCACATAAGATATCATTTTTAGAAAAATTAAGGGCTTTTAGATCTTCAACACCACGCATTTCATCATCTTCAGCCGCTTCAACTGGATGCCTTAATGCAGTATCTCCACCAGCAATAATACCAACCACAGATTCCTCACCAACACCAAAAGTTGGAAGACATTCTGATGCATCAAGAACACCAAGACGACCGGATGTACCTGCACCCATATAGACAAGGCGTCCACCTTGAGCAATAGCCTCATAGGTTGCATCTATTGCAGCTGCAATTTCGTGAGTCTGTTCACCCACTGCATCAATGACACGTTGATCTTCATTGTTAATCAAAGCTACCATCTCAACGGTATCGAGTCGATCGATATTTTTAGTATTTGGATTTTGAAGTTCAGTTCCAATTTTTGATAAATCGATTTTCATATATCTGTCCTCATTTCATTGTATATCTATTATACCTGCTTTGAAATGATATTTCAATTTATTTCACTAATGCTTGAAATAAATTTAAATATTCCGGATTGACTTGATCGTATCCCGTGTATTTACGATCTTACGACGTGTTTCTTCAATATTATTTTTGGCGACGCCTAAGTAAAGTAAATCGGAAATTGCGAGCATCTAAAAACGTGAAGCTATTGATCCCAAACGCACTTCTGACTCCTCTTTCGGTATATTAATGACGAAATCGGAATTCTTTGCAAGCTCATTACGACCGACTTGAGTAATTGCAATCGTTGTCGCACCTTTTTCTTGTGCAAGTTTTTGAGCCATAATAATTTCACGGGTTTGACCTGAATACGATAATGCAATCGTGACATCATTTTCAGTTATATGAGTTAATGACGACATTTCTAAATGGAAATCATCAAAATACACAACATCCGCATCAATCCGCACAAATTTGTGATAAAGGTCTTGACATACAATCCCTGAACCACCAATACCCAATAAATAGATACGACGTGCATTGCTAATTGCCGCAATCGCTTCATCCAACACTTCTAAATTTAAGAGTTTGTAAGTATTATCAAATGTTCGGTGATTGCTATAGTGTGATTTTCGTACCATTGTTTCAATCGTATCTTCTTCTTTAATGAGTTTATCGAATGATTGTTCTTCTTCACTATGATCTCGAGCAAGCTCTACTTTTAGGTGAGTAAATCCGTTATACCCTATTTTTTTGGAAAAACGAACGATGGCAGCCGCTGACGAATTAATTTCTTTCGCAAAATGCTGAGACGAAAAATTAACGACCTCATTTTTATTTTCGAGTATATACTCAGCGATGCGCTTTTCTGTATCAGTATAAGTGTGCATATTCTCTTTTATCCTATAAATACAACTCATCTAAAATCCTCCTAT
Organism: Erysipelothrix sp. strain 2 (EsS2-6-Brazil); assembly: GCF_016617625.1. Classification (NCBI taxonomy): domain Bacteria; kingdom Bacillati; phylum Bacillota; class Erysipelotrichia; order Erysipelotrichales; family Erysipelotrichaceae; genus Erysipelothrix; species Erysipelothrix sp. strain 2 (EsS2-6-Brazil). Next base: position 70,077 of record NZ_SBAR01000005.1, on the reverse strand, counting down.
GATATTTTAATTATCCTGTTCTTGTTTAACCAACGATTGATCATACTTTCTAAAAAACGGGAAATAAACTGCTGTCGTAATCACAATTAAGAGTAATGATAAGACAAGTGATCGTACATCACCAAGGGTTGAAATAAACAAACCTAATGGCATTGGTATCACCCATGGCGCAACAATACTTGGGATTGTTACAAAACCCAACTTCATTGACCAATACGCAACAGAACCGGTGATTATGGGTGCCACGAAAAACGGTATTCTGAAGTATTGATTTTCAACGATCGGTGTTCCAAAAATAATATTTTCGTTAATATTGAATATATTTGAAACAACGCTGTCGCTTCCAAGTTGCTTAAGATGACGACTTTTCGCAAAGATTAGGTTAACGGTTAAACCTAAAGTACAACCCGAACCACCGATCCAAACACACCATCCTAAGAACGCTTCAGTTCCGATATACACCGGTAAATCCCCTGAAACAATCATAAAGCCATTCACAAGCATCATATGGAACCAAAAAGGTCGCATTAATGTTCCAATAACACCGACACCATGAATCCCTAAAATCCAAAACATACAAATAATCATGATGAGTGAAAGCATTACAATAAATCCACTCAAAACATTGGTTATACTTATAATAACATTAGCTAGGCCTAGAAAGAAATGGTTAAAAACAAATATAAAAATAAAAAGACATAGCATGAGGACGAACGTTGGCCATAATCGATTATAGTAATCGGTAACTGCTTGGGGAACATGTTTCCCTTTAACCTTAAATTGATCCAGTCGATTAATAAAATATGATATCACTACCACAACAATCATCGTAACGATTGGAAAAGCTGTTACGTAGCCCTTTGGAACCAAAACAATCCCAGGTAACAGAGATAGAAATACAGCACTCATTCGAAAACTTACATCAATGTCTGCATTGAGGGTTTCACTCGCAATAAGATAAGCCAATGAAACAGCGAGCATAATGCAATACAATTGGTAGAACAAGACCGCCTGGGTACGAATTGAATCAGTAATCCCCCCAATCTGATCAAACTGATAAAAGATAAATATACAAACACCTAAAATTATATTGATATAAGCCATTTTATTAATTGCATTTTTAACTGCATTTAAGGAACGACTTCCCTGTACCAATGTAACGAACTTTTCTAAAAACATAATCAACTTCCTCTTCTAATTACTCATAATACCAATAATATTTTAAAAAAGAAGGATTGAATCCTTCTTAGTCAATGCGTACAAATTTAATTTTAGTATAACGATCAATGGAACATACAAGATCAACATAGTCTGGATGTATAAATCCGATTACATTTGTTCGAGCATCCATTGGAAATGCTTTCTTACAAATTTGCATTTCACCACTGTAACGTCCAGATAATTCGTTTTCGATGGTAATGGCTCCACGAACCCGTGCGCCATTATCCATTACAGGAATTCCCGGAATCCGTGGTGTTAACATACGAATAACATGTTCCGATAAATCCTTACGAACTTCAAACGTTTTATCATACATTGAAGGTGCATGCTTACTAAAAAATGCAGGTATATGCATAATTGAGTCTTTCATATACGATTCAATATAAAATAATGTTTCAAGGTGTGCTTTACTATCACCAATTAAAATATCTGTGATACCACAATCATGCATGAGCTCTACAGCTGCAAGATATGGATTACATTGACGGTGTTTCTCAACCGTTGGTAAGCCTTCGTAAAGTGGGAATCGTTTTAGCGCATCCCCTGGAACAAATGCCATAATTTTAATTTTATGTCGAATAAACACTTCATTAATTTTTTTAAAATAGTCTAATGAAAGTCCCGTCTCTGTTTTAGGATAAAAGTTATGTAAAACAGAAATGTTATTAAAATCGACACCCGCTTCCAAAGCATCGAGAATATACGGTTCATTTACAACACTTGCATTTAACATTAAGTCAAAATCTTTTTGAAGTGCTTTAACGATTTCAAAATCATCAAATCCGTAATCCAAACGCAATGACGTAAATCCAAGTTCTTTTAATGCTTGATAGTCATTGGGCTTAATGCCTAATTTCTCAAACGTTGCGGGTGAGATATCAGGTACCAATTCAAGACCCAATCGTTTTACTTCTGCTAAGAATTTTGGCATTTCTTGATCCAGTTTCGACAAATCTTCTTCTGGGATATGGAGTGAAGTAAATAAATACTTCACTCCAATGGCAGCAGCAGCTTCCAAATACCCATAATCTAAATCTTTAAAATAACTCGAAATACCTAACATAATTTAATTTTCTTTCGCTTCTTCTACAGCAGCCATTTCAGCAAGGTCATTTTTCTCCATTGCTTTAACAAATGGATAGAAGCAGAGGAACATAAATACCCATCCAACAAGGACGAATACGGTTGCAGGAATACTTCCAGCTGTCGCTAAATAAGTTTTAATTGGTGCAGGTGTAATCCAAGAAATCATTAATGCCGGTACAGGAATCACACCAAGCGTTGTTAGAATAATTGCAGCAAGTGCAAGTACTAAGTAGCTTAAGATAAATGGAATCATCATCAGTGGATTCAACATAATTGGTAATCCAAAGATAAGTGGTTCCCCGATATTGAATAACGATGCTGCTAATGCAAGTTTACCCAGACCGCTTAAACGTGGCGATTTAGACATAATTAAGCAAAGTGATAATGGGAACAATCCTGTCCAAATATAGTTATCCATAAATACGGATGTATAAGTATGTGGTAAATTTGCAAGACTTCCGGTAGCTTCAAATGCAGCAAGGTTTAATTGTGACATTTGACCCCAGAATGTTCCACCAACTGAGTTTACAATGTTTGAACCATGAATACCAACAGCCCATAAGATTCGGTTTAAAAGTGTTGCGATCATCACAACGATTGGTGAATCACCAACAGCTACTAATGGTTTGAACACACCAGCAATTAATTCTGGAATGTTTAATTGGAAAACATGACCGAGTAACCACCAGAATAAAATGACAAAGAAACTTGGAATTAGAGCGATAAATGATTGAGATACCATTGGTGGAACCCCTTCAGGCATTTTAATAACAAGTTTTTTATTAACAACGAAACGATAGATTTCAACAGTAATAATTGCCACAATCAGTGCCGCAAATACTCCAAGAGCTCCCATATACGTTGATGGAACCCCTGTAAACTTACCTTCAACACCATCAACCATTGTTGTAACAGTTTGTGCAGGATTTAAAAGTAAGAATGATGCAACCGCAAGAATCATTGGTTGAACAATATCATGATTTTCTCCGCGTTGTTTGTTGTAGTACTCTACTAAACCATAAGATGTCGTGATAACAGTATATAAAGCAATAAATCCAGTACCAACTCCAGAAGCTGCCGCTATAACCCAGCGATTATCTCCTAAAAAATCAGTCCATGCTTTAACTGGGAATGATGCAACAAGTAAAAATACAGAACCAATAACTAATAAAGACATGATTCCAAGTCCAGTACGTTGCATTACTTGAACGTATTTCAATTGAGAAAATTTAATTAATGGTGGGGCAATCTTCTCTTCTATAAATTGTGTTAACTTCTCCATATTAACTCCCTTTCTTGCACTTGTTAGTGCTTACATATGAATAGTAACCGATTTCAAAATATATTTCAACCTTTCTTTGTAAATATTGGAATATTATTTCAATATATTCGTTTTTTATTGTAATCGGTTCCATATTTTGCTAATATGATTTTGTAGAAAGAGGTATAAATTATGAATACAATTATTATTAATAGTCCTATTATGCAAAAGCAAATTCAAAAAATTGTTGAAGGAATGACAGATCCTAAATGTACATTTATTAAGAAAGATGGAATCAAGCTCTACTTTGAAACGGATATGGAAGACAAAGATGAAGCTTGCAAACGCATTAAAGCTGAAATTAAAAAGGATCCAATGGCGGGTGCAATTATGTTCACTGTTAAAGCAGATGAATACATTTAAATAAAAAGAAAAGAAAACGTTCACGGATGCAGTGAACGTTTTTTTATACAAGATATCATGTTTTAATATTACCCGTCTATGTTGTGATCGGGGTATGTACTGACCATTTGTGTCTTAGAAATGCGTTCATAAAACATTCGATAATTCCTATGAAACATCGTTGATAGAACATGTATCATCATAAAAATCCAATAACCCATAATAATTAAAAGATAGAGCACTGAAGTGAGCGTATCGATGTATGGATTTGATGTCGAGAGCCCTTTAACGAGTAAACCACTTAGATCGCCAAATCGTATCATAAAAACATATACAAGAAGGCAACGCATCAAAATACCTTTAACTCTGGATTGTGATTCATCTACTTCAATTCGAATTTGCACGATAGACATTCCTAAGGTTGACCCTTGATGTGAAAGAGGCCATACAAAAAAGAAAAACATAAATCCCATAAAATGAGTCACGGACTCAAATGCTGGATATTGAGGAACCCCCGGCATTACCGCACGCATTCCAAGTGTAAAGATTGAAATCGCAAGCGTCATGATGACGCTATCTATTAGATATGCAATAAGACGTCTCACATACGTTACCGTTACAGATTTTTCCGCAGATTCGAGATCTAAAGCCTCGCGTGTAGGAAAGAAATAGGTCATTGCGGGTGCAATTGCATAACCTATTAATCCACCCATACTGTTTAAAATCAAATCATCAACATCAAACAATCGATAAGGTCCTGGATAAATCCCATAGAGACCAGTAATTTGTGTAAGTTCAAAAAACAGCGACAAGCTAAAACTTAAAATCAATGTTTTTTTCAAGTCACACTTAAAGTAATAACGAAGGTAAATCCCAAAGGGTAGTGTCATCACAATATTAAATACAGGTTGTGTGAACACCCCTTCGCGCAATCCGACAACAAGTGATCTTGGATCTGAGAAACGCATGGATGTTTCACGGATAAAGTCTGAAACAAACGTAAATGGAATGAGTTGAATCATCTCACGCCAATGTGTATGAACATGTTCACGCTCAGGTAACGGTAAAATCACAAGGTAAAATGCACAGAGCAAATAGAATATAAAACTGTAAACTACAAACGCACGCCACTTCGATACCGACCCATGTTTATGATAGTCATACATTAAATATGGAACTAGAATTGCGAATGCAATGAATGGAAAACTGATTAAAGCAGTTCGTATTGGATAGAGATAGGTTTGCATCATCATTTAACCTTTCAAATTTATTTGCGTTCTAAATATTCTTCGTAGGTTCCAAGATAATCAACGAGAGTACCATCTTCTTTAAATTCCATAATGCGTGTTGCCGTTGTTTCAATAATTTGATGATCATGTGAGGCAAGAAGAATTGTTCCTGGAAATTTAATAAGTGCATTATTAAGTGCGGTGATTGACTCCATATCAAGGTGGTTTGTTGGTTCATCAAGAATCAACACATTTTTACCCATGATCATCATTTTAGACATCATACAACGTACTTTTTCACCACCGGATAAAACATTAAGTTTTTTTAATGCGTCATCCCCCGCAAAAATCATTCGACCTAAAAAGCCGCGAACATAGGTCTCGTCTTTTTCGTCAGAAAATTCCATCAACCAATCAACAATTCGTGCGTCATTTTCAAAATCTTCATCAAAGTTTTTATTAAAATAACCATAATCAACGCTTGAACCCCAATGAACTGATCCTGCATCCGGTTGAACACGTTCCGTAATAATATCAAAAAAGCGTGATTTTGTGATTTCTTGATCACCCACAAAGGCTACCTTTTCACCATTTCCAATGGTGAAACTTAAATTTGTGAAAAGTTGTTTTCCTTCAAGGCTCGCACTTAGATCACTTACTTCCAATACGGAACTACCAAGATTACGTTTTGGTTTAAATTCAATAAATGGATAGCGACGTTTTGAAGGTACCATTTCATCGAGTTTAATTTTTGAGAGTGCTTGTTTACGTGATGTTGCTTGTTTTGATTTCGAAGCATTGGCACTGAAGCGGTCAATAAAATCTTGAAGTTCTTTAATTTTTTCTTCTTTTTTCTTATTTGCGTCTTTCATTTGACGAAGCATTAATTGACTGGATTCATACCAGAAGTCATAATTCCCAACAAATAATTGAATTTTACCAAAATCAATATCAGCAATATGTGTACACGTTTTATTTAAAAAGTGACGGTCATGTGATACAAGAATAACGGTGCTTTCAAAATTAATTAAAAATTCTTCAAGCCATTGAATTGCTTCAAGGTCAAGGTGGTTGGTAGGCTCATCAAGTAAAAGAATATCGGGATTACCAAAAATTGCTTGAGCTAATAAGACCTTAACTTTGTCCGAACCTGGGAGTTGTTCCATCTTGGCTTCATGGTATTGACGATCAACACCTAAACCATTTAAAAGTGTAAAGACCTCTGCTTCCGCATTCCAACCATCCATATCCGCAAATTGTTCTTCCAATTCTCCTGCGCGAATACCATCCGCTTCCGAGAAATCTTCCTTTGCGTAAATAACCTCTTTTTCTTTCATAATTTCATAAAGTTTTTCATTCCCCATGATAACTGTCTCTAAAACCGTATAATCATCAAATTCAAAGTGATCTTGCTTTAGAAATGAAAGACGTTTGCCACTTGGAATGGAGATGTGACCGCTTGTGGGTTCAAGTTCTCCCGATAAGAGTTTAAGGAAGGTTGATTTCCCTGCACCATTGGCTCCGATTACACCATAACAATTCCCTTCAGTAAATGTTATTGATACCTCTTCGAATAATGCCTTGCCATCAAACATTAACGATAAATTATTTGTACTAATCACTGATATTCTCCTTTAAATTCATTCAAACTCCTATTATAGAGTAAATTTATAAATAAACAATAAAAACAAGACAGATTTGTCTTGGTTTTTACGTTACTTATCTGCATACTAGTATAGCAAATTTTTGTGAATTTAGTACTCAAATGATATTAAAGCCATTATAGCCATGACACATTGCCGGTAGTGATGTCATAAAATGCACTGATAACTTTTACATCATGGCGTTGAATCGATGAATTTTCCGCAATTTTAAGAGCTGTTTTTCGTGCGTGATTTGCTGAAGAAATGTCAATCCCTTCTTGCACTACATGCGCCTGAATCTGATCAACAATCGTTTTCAAATTCCCTTTTAAGGACAGTTGATGATAAGCAGCATTAATTGCGCCACATTGACTGTGCCCTAAAACAACAACCAAAGGTGTTTTAAGATTTTCAACCGCATACTCAATGCTTCCTAACACCGAAGCATCCGTAACATTCCCAGCATTTTGAATTAAAAACAAATCTCCCAACTTACAATCAAAAATAATATCAGGGGATACCCGTGAATCCGAACAACTTAGGATAATTGCATAAGGATTTTGTCCCTCCCCTAAGTCTTGCATGTCATGTTGTGAATGATGTGAATTTTTAACGGTTTGGTGGGTAAACCGAACATTACCATCCTTTAATAAATGAAGTGAATTTTCCCATTGATGCTTCATAAACGATTCTCCTCTTGCAATCTTTTAAATTAAACGATTTTCTGTGTTTTATTATAAAGTGAATCCACATCGAAACAAACGACTGTCATGAAACCTTCACAAAATGTCATTAAGAATTCTTCTCGTGTATTTAAGGTAAGAGTGCTATGATATTAAAAGAATGGAGCTGAATTATGAAAGCAGAAATTATTTGTGTAGGAACGGAATTGTTGTTAGGGGATGTTGTGAATACAAATGCGACATACATCGCGCAACAACTTGCAAGCAATGGAATCTTTTGTTATCACCAAAGTGTTGTTGGTGATAATCCAAACCGTCTGGAAGAGACGTTTAAAGAGGCGTTGAAACGAAGCGAACTCATTATTTTCACTGGAGGATTGGGTCCGACTTATGATGACTTAACCAAAGAAGTGATTGCAGAGGTCTTAGAACGCCCCCTTACCCTTCATCAACCTTCAATGAACAAACTTGAAGCATATTTTAAAACCACTGGCAGATCAATGACCGAAAATAATATCAAGCAAGCAATGATGCCACAAGGTGCCCATGTTTTTGAAAATTTATGCGGTACAGCTCCTGGAGTTTGCATTGAAACTAAAAATCATACCGTGATAATGTTGCCCGGTCCACCCCGTGAAATGACGATGATGTTTGAAACATCTGTGAACGATTATCTAAGCCAAAAGACTAACTTAGTACTTGTATCTCATAAACTCTATTTATTTGGAATTGGGGAATCAAAAGTTGAATCGATTTTAAAAGATAAAATGATCGATTATCAAAACCCTACCATCGCCCCCTATGTAGCGGATGGTAGTGTGATGTTGCGTGTTACAGCCAGTGGCAAAACCTACCAAGAAGCAGATGCACTCATTAAACCAGTTCTTGAAGAAATAAAAGACTTATTCTACGATTTTTATTACAGTACTGATATTCCCGCTTTGGAATCGGTGATCGTTCCCTTACTTGCAAGTAAAAATATGACGGTTGCAACTGCAGAAAGTTGTACCGGTGGGTTAATCAGTTCTCGAATAACGCGTGTATCCGGGAGCTCCCAAGTATTTAATTTAGGTGTGACAACATACTCAAATGAACAAAAACATAAAATTTTAAACATACCTCAAGCGTATTTTGAAACCGTGGGTGCTGTTTCACCTGAAGTGGCAGCGCAAATGGCCACAAACGTTCGATTATTGGCTGAATCGGATCTTGGAGTTGGGATAACCGGCATCGCTGGACCAACAGGCGGTTCTGATGAAAAACCTGTTGGTTTGGTTTATGTGGCTATAGCCACTGCGGAACGTGTATCTGTTAAAAGATTACAATTAGGACGAAATCATGCGAATGAGCGCATTCATATTCAAGAAATGGCAACGAACCATGCTTTGAAATTGATTTTAGACGAAGTTAAAAACAAATAAAAAAAACGATGTAGCTAAACGACAAAAGGCTACATCGTTTTCATGTCGAAATATATTCAAGGAGAAGTGCGAATATATTTTTCGGTCCAATGTATCGGGCATACATTTCCCCCCAGACCGTTCGACAAAGATAATAATAAGATCTAATTCTTAATATCACCTTAACTAAAACTTAAATCGATTTAAGGTTCCGAGACCACAATTCAAAATTCATAAACAACACCTTCATTCAACAGAAAAATTCAAATCAAAGCGAAAGATATCCATTAATCAATAAAACAGTGTATAATCCTTATTATAGTGCATGAGCGGGGGATCAATATTATGAATAAAAAGAATCTCATAACCTACTTTCTATTAATATCGGTGTGTATTGGTTTGTTTATGTATTCATCTTTAAATCCATTTATGAAACACACACGTTTTTATAAATGCGGTAATGAATTGGAATCTCAACTCATTTTAACGCATACTGGATCTTACGTTATTCTCAATCAAGATGGAACCTTTTATAAAGATAATTATCATCGCACATTTTTAAGATCGTTTCGTTTAACAGACCATAAAGATGTACGGATTGCCTCTTTAAATAAATCCATTCGATTTAAATCGCGAAGTCATGGAGATATGGTCTGTCAACAGAACTACCTCAATGATGAACTCAAAAGCACTGACCGTATGGCACAATTAATTCGGGATCATCACAATCACTTGATTGAATTGAGTGACATTATTAAGAATAAGACGAATAATACCAGTCCTTTAATTACCTATAATACGATAGACTACCAAATAACTTTATTTGAAAAAAACTTCGACCATATTCTCGGTAATTAAGTTAATTTCACTTAAAATCCATCTTCACGCTATAAACTAAAATTCTAGAAATTGGGGTCTGTTATGAATAAATTATCACGCCTTGAGATTCTCTCTCTCGGTATTACTGTTTTTTCCATGTTTTTTGGAGCGGGAAACCTTATTTTCCCATCCATGATCGGTTACCAATCGGGATACAACCTTCCGATATCGATTTTTTTCTTTTCTTTGTCCGCAGTATTTTTAACCTTTTTAGGAATCTGTGCAGTTGCGAAAGCAGAAGGATTTTATCCAATCGGATCAAAGGTTCATCCTTACTTCGCTACAGCTTTTACAGTTGTCATCTATATATCAATAGGCCCCGGCTTAGCGATCCCGCGTGCGGGTACAATGCCTTTTGAAATCGCAATAAAACCGATGTTGGCTGAGTCGCATTTAGGAATTGGTATGTTTGTTTATACGCTTGTATTCTTTGGTCTAGCCGGTTGGTTGTCAATGAAACCAAGTAAATTGGTGGATCGCATGGGAAAAGTTCTAACACCGATTCTTTTGAGTCTTTTAGTGCTTACTTCGATTTTAATTTTTTCAAATCATACGCAAATTATCCTCCCACCGCAAGATCCTTATCGTCTCCATCCTGCAACCGCGGCCTTTGTCGACGGATATATGACGATGGATGCGATTGGATCGCTTACCGTTGGGCTTGTCCTTTCGATGATTATTCGTGATTTCGGGGTTACAGACAAAAAAGTTATTCGCAAAACTACATATCGTGTTGGAGCAATTGCCGCAGTTTTATTATTTCTTGTATACATCCTTTTAGCGCTTTTAGGCTCTCATATCGCACCAAGTTTACCCAATGCCACAAACGGTGCGGAAGTACTCATTGCGGTGTCATATGCCGCCTATGGCACTTATGGACCCATTGTACTTGGGATTATCTTTACCCTTGCATGCTTAACAACCTGTGTCGGTCTCATTACCTCATGCAGTAAATATTTCTCAGAGCTACTCAAAATTCTCAATTATGAAAAATTTGTCGTTTTGCTTTCGAGTATAAGTTTAGTAATTGGAAACTTCGGACTCAATCAAATATTAGCCATCAGTTCACCAATACTGAGTGCAATCTATCCAATTGCGATTACATTGATACTCCTTACATTGATTGGGAACATCCCGGATATAACCTTTAAAATTACAACCCTTGTTGTCGGAAGTATAAGCGTTATGTCAAGCATTAACCATGCTCAGAATACATTCTTTAAAATTGTAAGTGAACTTCCTTTACATCAACTTAAATTATCATGGGTAATTCCTGGAATTATCATTGCAATTGTCACGACGCTTTATGCAAACCTCACTCAAATTGAGGCGTAAAAAAAACGACCGAAGTCGTTTTTTTTATTTGCCGATCTTTTCTTTGATCCATGCAAAGAATCCTTTATGTTCTTTGACTGTTTCTTCAATTACTTTTGTTTCTTTCTCTTTTTTTATGGCTTCAGTTCTCATAATCATTTTCGAACTTCCTTCCATATCGGAGCCAAGACCACTTATTGTTGTGTTGCTTTCAGCAATTTCAATAAGCCCATCTTTCACATCCAGCACGCGAGTTAAATCATCAAGACTTATTTCATCATGTGACTTAGCTTCAGCGAGGCCTTCAGAAACCTTGTTGTTTAATTCCATTGAACCTTCAGCCAGTTTTGAGGATCCTGATTCAAGTTGAGAGCCGGCTACATATGCCTGAGTGGTTCCACTTGCAAGTGCATCGAGACCTTCTTTGACAGAACTTGATCCATCATTAAGTTGGTTCATTCCATTGGATAATTCCGTAGCACCTGAAGCAAGTTTTGATGATCCTTCCAATAAAAGCTTACTTCCTTCAAACGCCTCTTTTGATTTAGCATCAAGAACCATAGCGCCTTCGTTAAGTTTTTTTGCGTTTTCATTCAGTAACATCGAAACATTCTCAAATTGTTCCAAACCGTTGTCCAGTTGGCCAAGACCCGTTAAAACAGCTTTTTGATTTGTATTCACAGTTTCAAGTCCTTGTTTCACGGCTTCACTACCCTCTACAAGTTTTGGAAGTTGTGAGTCGATTTGGCCATAAATTGAATTTACAGCTGCATTCGATTGTTCAAGGGCATGAACCGTTTTAACGAGTGCTTCGTATTCTTGTTGAATTTCTGTACGGTCTTTTTCTTCTGGAATGAGTGCAATTGCCTTTTCAAGTACAGACATTTGATCTTTCAATGATGCAATGGTTTGTGTAGATTGATTAATTTGATTTAATCCCATTGTATTAGCACCTTGAACTCCCGTTACACCGGTGACAACTTGATCAGTGCCTTCGGTAAGTTGTTGTGTTCCTGCATCAATTTGGGCCATACCTGAATTGAGTTTTGAAACTGAACCTTTAACTGGTTTCAATGCTTCAGAAGCCTTAACAAAACCATCACTTAACTGTGTTGCTTTTGACGCATACTGTGTCACACCTTCACTTAAAGCCATGTACCCATGACTTAACTGTGCAGCTTTTTCACCAAACAGCGAGGTATTGTCAGCAAGGGATTGTGCACCAACTGAACTGCGATAGATTCCATCGAAGAAAACACCTGCTCCAGATGAAAGTTCATGCGATCCATCGTTAATCTTACCAACTGCATTTACATAGTCAGTAATACCACTATTTAATTGATTTGAACCCTCCGATAATTGTTGTGTTCCATCAGCAAGTTGGTTGGCAGCATCTTTTAATGTATCGATGCTTCTTGCGATATCGTCAACACGATCGAAATGCTCTAATGCATCTAAATCAGGAATGTTTGAAGTTGCGGTAAAAACAATTGGACTCATTTCGAAATCTACAACATTCGCTTGGACTTCAATATGGTTATCAAGACCAAATAAGTCTTTAGTAATACCTAAATTCTCTTTCATCCCTGGAAGCACTGCAAAGGTTGCGATTTGATTGTTTCCATCTTGAATTAACTTACCCGTATTCACAGTAACATCTTTAAAGACGTCTGATGATAAGTTCATGACCGTTGCAACCAAATAGGGTGCATAACCGTTCTTAGTACCTCCATTTTTTAATTTAATAGTGCGTGGATCGTTATTTTTAATGTCAATTGAAATTTTCAATCGACCACTTTGTCCTAGAATTTCTTCAGGACGAACCGTTTTACCATCCAAGGTATAGTGAATGGTTGTCTCAATTGGTAGAGCTTGTTCAAGATCACCTTGATAATACACATCTTTTTGATCGGTATTCCAAAGTACTGTATTTCCAGCAATTCCCGGTTGATCATCTGTTTTAACATTTACAATATTTTTTAGATTGGATTGATCCGTTACTGTTTTTAGTGCTTTATCTGAATGCAAGTGTACACTCGATACTTTATGGATGACCCGACCATCACTATCTAAATTTACAAATACAGTTTCATCCTTTTTTATGGGTTCATCTGCACTAACTGGTATAACTGCAACCATACTTATCGCAATTGCTCCACTGAGTGCACGTATTGAATTTTTAGTCTTCATTCGTTCTTACATCTCCTTTATTACGTTTGATCCATCCGCGTGTTGTTTTACTAATAATGCCTTCACAGCCAAGTAAAATACCCGGAAGGATAAATAAAATAACCAGCGTAGAAATGATCGCACCGCGTGCAATCATGCCACTTAAACTTGATACCAGTTCCATCTCCGAAATCATAGCGACGCCAACTGTTGAACCGAAAAACGCTAATCCGCTTGTTGTGATTGACTTAGCAGACTCTTTAACAGCGATTTCCATCGCATCATGTTTTTCTAAACCATTTCCACACTCTTCTTTAAATCGCGTAGTAAGCAGTATGGCGTAATCGACTGTAGCACCTAATTGGATAGAACCAATTACAATACCGGCGATAAAAGGTATTGATGATCCCATATAGAATGGAACACTCATGTTTATAAAGATGGCAAGCATAATTGCGGCGATTAGAAGAACCGGAATCGATACGGACATAAAGACAAGGGCAATAATGATAAATACTGCCGCAAAGCTTAGCGTATTAACACGAGCAAAGTCTTCGTCCGCAATATCAATGAGGTCTTTCGTTAATACCCCTTCTCCAGTTAATAATGCGTTGTCATCGTAACGTTTCATAATTGAAGAAATTGCTTCAATTTGTTGATTTTCTTCATCCGTAGCGGATTTAAATGAAGAATTAATAATTAAACGTTTGTAATCACCTTTTTCAAAGATTGAAACAACTTTTTCTGGTAAGAATGATTCTGGGATTGTTGGTCCTACATATTTTTGATATGAAATAACATTTTCAATGCCATCTAACGCTTCGATTTCTTTAATCATTCGGGTGATTTCGAAATCAGGAACCGTATTCGGAATAACAGCGAAATGTGTTGTTTGCATATTATAATCATCTTTAAGTTTTGTAAGTGCAACCATGGATGTCATATCTTTAGGTAAAGATTCATCAAGGTTATAGTAAACATCATTATTACTTTGGCCAATGTATGCCGGTACAAAAAGGATTGCACCAATTAATACAAATGTTTTCGCATGACGTGTTACCAATTTAGACAAATGATCAAATTCTGGTAATATGGTGCGATGGCGCCATTTATGAATCGGACCATCGAAGATAAGAATTAATGAAGGTAAGACTGTCAATACAGATAAAACACCTAAGACAACACCTTTAGCCATTACAAATCCAATATCTTTACCAATGGTTAGATTCATAGCACCGATAGCTAAAAATCCTGCAACGGTTGTTAACGAACTCCCTACAATTGACGATGCGGTTGAAGCGATTGCAGAACCCATTGCGTGTTCTTTATTTGGATTTTTACGTAATTCTTCTTCATAACGATGCAATAAGAAAATTGAATAATCCAAAGTAACGCCCAATTGAAGTACTGCGGCTAAGGATTTGGTTATATATGATATTTGACCAAATATCACGTTTGTTCCAAAGTTATATGCGATTGCATAGCCTATACTTAATAGAATAATAAAGGGTATAATTGTTGACTCTAACGTCATTGCAAGCACTAAAGTAGCAAGTAGAACTGCAAGTCCCACATAAATGGGTGTTTGAGCATCAGCAAGCTCCTTCGTGTCTTTAAGTAATGCCGACATCCCACTCAGAAATGAATGGTCATCAAGCATTGATCGTATCTCACCAATTGCTTCATGGGTAAGCGGTGCTGCGTTTCCTTCTTCAAACTTAACGATCAGTAATGTTGAGTTTTCACGGAATAACAAGGATTGAACATCTTCCGGTAGCATTGTTGAGGGAACTGATGTATCTACGAGATCGTCAACCCAAATAACATCTTCAACACCCTTAACCATTTTAATTTTTTCTTTGGTCTTTACGACATCTTTGTTTGTCATATTTTCTATGACTAACATTCCTGTAGAAGCACCACCAAATTCTCGGTCTAATATTTCTTGACCTTTAACCGATTCAGAATCTTTGGGAAGATAAGTTAAAATATCATAATTTATCTTCGTAGAAACTGTGCCGTAAAGCGATGGGATCAATAACAAGGTCGCAATGATTAAAATTATTTTGCGATGTTTTGCAATTGCATCTCCAAACGCTTGGGTAAAACCTTTCTTCACGAAATCATCTCCTAATAATACGTTTTATGGTATCAAACAGGAAAGGTTTCATGGTTTCTAAACTTGAAGGTTCCTCAAGAATGATTGTATTATACGCAATCGAACCGGTAAGTTCGATTACGATGTAAATCGTATGATCGATTTCCGCATCGGATATCCCTACATCTTTTAGGCCTTTCGTAAACATATGATAGATTAGGTTAATCTCTTCATAGTCTTCTTTTGCTCTTTTAAGAACCCCCCATGATAAATTCTTATGAATAAGCTTAAGCAGTAAACGATCTTTTTCTAAAAAATCAAGAATCACGTTTATAAAGAAGATTACTTCATCTTCAAAATGTTCAAATACATTTAAGTGTGTTTCATTCACTGCATAGACTAAGACATCTGAGCTTTTTTTAAAGATAATGCGATCTAAAATATCATACTTATCTTTGAAATAAAGATAAAACGTTCCTTTGCCAACACCTGCATGCTTTGCAATATCGCTGATTGATGTTTCATTAATACCATGACTTGTAAATAAATCATACGCTGCGTTATACAACTTGTTTTCTTTAAGTAACTTGTTTTTCTCAAGTTTAGATACCATATTTCCCTCCTCCGATACAAACTGACCATTGGTCATTATGTCAGCCGTTTTCTAGTTTAACACCAAACTGACCATCGGTCAACTTATTTAATTTGATTGTATCGTTTTTATTTTCTCTCAAACTATTATCGCATTATTCGCGCAATAAAAAAACACGGTTTCCCGTGTTAACGTGCTGTGTAAGGCAAAAGTTGATCAAGAATAACTAAGTGATCTTTAGAAACCATGATCTCGCATTGTTTATTTTCAGAATTGATTTGTGCAAGCAAGTCACGTGTCTGACCTGAAGGTGCAATAATATCGCCCTTGCTGTTTACGGTCACCATCTTAATAAAATGTGATTGACCGGACTTTAAAGCTTCAGCAATGGCACTCACGCCTGAATTGCAACCTGCCTGAGTTACACTTTGTACTGATATTCCGGTAAATACGGTTCCATCTTTTGATAGCATTGCTGTAGACTCACCATCTAATGATGCGTTGTCGGATAGCGCTACACATCTTGAATTTTGTAGTGCGATTTCAATTAATTCACTATATTTCATACTTATCTCTCCTATTTCTTCGTAATTCTATCACAACAATTACACAATTAAAAGTGTTTTTGTTAAAATAAATATACATTTTAAAATCCATGAGTTTGTCAATTATTTTAAACGTTTTATTAAATATACATTAAAATAATTCGTTTTCAATTCCTTACTAAAAACTCCAAAAATTTTATGAATTTTCCATTTTTTTTTAAAATAACCCAACAAACTAAAAAAAATCTTTACATTCACCCCAAAATATTTTATATTTGACAAGAAAAAAGGAGAAATACAATGAAGAAACCTTACGAAGATTTTGGATGTAAACTCTTCACAAAAGATGTGATGAGTGAATATTTACCACGTCCTGTTTTTGAACGTTGGCTGAGTGCAATCCAATATAAAGAGAAAATGGATATGGCAAATGCCGAGGCCATTGCTCATGCGATGAAAGTCTGGGCATTGGAGCATGGGGCAACTCATTATTCGCATTGGTTTCATCCCATGACCGGATCGAGCGCTGAGAAACATGATGCCTTCATCGAACCGGATCGAAATGGTAAGCCAATTACGCGATTCTCTGGCAAAACATTAATTAAAGGCGAAACGGATGGATCATCGTTTCCAAATGGCGGTTTAAGACAAACATTTGAAGCACGTGGCTATACCTATTGGGATGTAACCTCACCCGCATTTATCCGAGGTCATGTCCTGTTTATCCCTTCAATTTTTATTTCCTATCACGGTGAATCTTTAGATGAGAAAGCCCCTCTTTTAAAATCCATGGAGGCCTTAAGTAAGCAAGCCACACGTATCGTCAATCTCTTAGGTGATAAAAGTGTTACAAGTGTTGATGCCATGATTGGACTTGAACAAGAATATTTTTTGGTCAATGCGAAGCATTTTGAAAAACGCGAAGACTTAATATTTACTGGACGTACACTTTTAGGCGAAAATGCTCCGAAAGGTCAGGATTTAGTGGGACACTACTATGGGAATATTCCTTCAAATGTAGTTCATTATATGGAAGATGTGAATGATGAACTTTGGAAATTAGGTGTCTATAGTAAAGTAGAACATAATGAAGTTGCTCCAGCTCAATTTGAAATTGTAACCCACTTTGATAAAGCAAACATTGCGCTCGATCAAAACATGATTGTTATGGAAACATTGCAACGTGTTGCCAAAAAGCATCATTTATCTGCACTTTTACATGAAAAACCATTCAAAAATATCAATGGTTCAGGTAAACATAATAACTGGTCGTTGGTAACCAATACCGGGCATAATCTCTTTGAACCTGGAGAGCGTCCTCATGAAAATATTCGTTTCCTTGTATTCGTATGTGCGCTTGTGGAGGCAGTTGACTCGCACGCAGAATTACTACGCTTTGCAGCCTCCTCTGCAGGTAATGATCATCGTCTCGGCGCATCCGAAGCACCACCCGCAATAATTTCACTCTTTGTAGGTTCTGTTCTTGAGGAAATATTTAAGCAATTGGCCACCTCAAAGAAAATTAATATTGAAAAAGAAGTTCAATATTTTACTCCTCTTACAACACTGAGCGCTGTAACGAAAGATTACTCTGATCGTAACCGTACGTCACCTTTCGCATTTACTGGAAATAAGTTTGAGTTTAGAATGCCTGGTTCCTCGATTTGTAGTGCTTTTGTGAATACTGTATTGTGTTCAATTATGGCTGAATCGCTTGAACGTATTGCGAATGACTTAGAACAATTCAAGTATATTCAAGATATTCGTGAACATGCCCTTGGACACTGTCAGCGGATCATTAAGGCTCACCATCGAGTTATTTTTGATGGCGATGCTTATCACGATAATTGGAAAGAAGAGGCATTACAACGTGGTTTACCAAATCTTGAGCACTATGTAGATTCTATCGCTTCAATGCTCTATCCCAATACAATTGCGCTATTTAAAAATACGGATGTTCTGAGTGAGCGTGAATTAGAAGCGCGTACCATCATCGTGCAGACACGCTTTATCAAAACCATCAACACCGAAGCAAACACATTACTTAAGATGGTAAAACAAGATATTATGCCTGCAATTGTCACCGCTATTAATCACCTATCAACCTCAGACAGTCAAAGCAGTTATATCAAACGTCAAATCACAAACCTTGAATCAAATCTTGACGCTCTGGATGCGGCCATAATAACGCTTGAAGACAAAATGCTATTTGTTCATGAAATCACAGATTTAGAAGAAAAGGCATACGCAATGCATCATCAAATTCGACCAGAATTTGAGACGATACGAACCCTTGTTGATCAAATGGAACGTGTCATCGCGAAATCGCATTATCCCTTCCCTACCTACACTCAATTACTGTTTGAACTTTAACAAAAAAAGGTATTCAATTTGAATACCTTTTTCTTATTATGAATTGTACTTATAATGATCCATAAATGCATCTAACGTTTCTCTTTGAGCTTCAATTTGCTTATAAATTCGAGCAATCTCTTCTTCAAAGTCATTCTTAGTTGCAGTAGTTTCAGTAACCTTTGGAGTTGGTGCAAAGTTTGCGATCGGATCAACAACAGGATCTTGAATATTCATATGTTGAATACGAGTCCGTTCTTGCAAGGCATCATGAGATGGGTTTGTAAAATTAACACGTCCCATTAATGCTTCCATTTCTTTTTGCATATTCTGTAGTTTCTGAAAGAGTTGATTGATTTGGGTGTCTTTTTCATCGATAATCCGTTCAAAGTCTTGTCTGGGTTGCCCTTGAAACGTTTGTGTATCTAATCGTTCTTTAAGACGACGCACCTCATCGTTCAATCCTTTACGAACCTGATATTTGTCAATCATTTCTTGCTTAAGTTCTTCTTGCAATTGTGCAATTTCTTGTTTTAAAAGTGCACGTTCTTGATCGAATGTAAAAGATGGAGCATTGTTTACTTCTGCTTCCAAACGATTAATGATCATATCTTTCTTTTGCAGTAATTGATCATATTGTGTACGGATATCTTCTACACGTTGCATAATATTTGGTTGTAATTGAACTTGTTCAAGTTGTTGTGTTAAATTTTGAATTTTTTCTTGCAACAACATTACGGTCTCATCTTTTTCAGATGTCATCAGTTCAAGTTTTTTAGTTAAAAATTCAACTTCATTGGTTAATGTTTCAACTGCCAAATCATCTTGATTGTTCATCGCTTCGACAGCATCATTAAGTTCTTGGATTTTGGCTTCAAGAGTCTTAATTTCCTCTTCTTTCTCATCAAGGACATATTGTGTATGTTCAATTGATTCCTGTTGCTCATCAATAGTACCTTGTTGATCCATGAGTCGGGCTTCAAATGCTTCGCGTTGCGTTTCAAGTGATTCGACCATACGAGCAGCTTCTTGTAGTGCATTATTGCGTTCAAGAATCATATCTTCTTTTTGATCGATTAAAGCCATAAAGTTTTCTTCTTGAGCTTGATACTCTTCTAAAATTTTCATGGTACGCGCAATTTCTGAATCTTTTTCAGCCAGTTTTGTTTCCATAACTAACATTTGCTCACGTAATTCATGGACTTCCGCATTGCTTGTCTCAAGTTCAATTTCTTTTTGTTTTAAAAGACGAACACTTTCTTCAAGTGCACGGTTCTTTTCTTGAAGACTTGCTTCAAGTTGATCAAGATATTGTTCAACTTTGATATTCTCTTCTTCATTTTCTTTCACTTGTTGGGTTAAAACGGATACTTCACCATGTGCACGTTCTAACTGTTCCTGGAGTGATTGATAGTGAGAAGATATTTTATCTAACTCTTCTTGTAATTCTCCACTAACGGCTTTATATTGATTTAATTCAGTTGAGAATTGTTGTTCTTGATGTTTAATATTCTCAGCTAATTCTTCATTTAAACCTTTAATGCGTTTGTACTCTTCTTCAATTTCAATCATTTTCGATTCCGCATCGGTAAATTGTGATTTAAGTAATGCGTTTTCTTGTGAAAGTGACGCTTTTTCAAGCAACATTTCTTTAATTTGAAATTCGAGGTTTCCTTGCATTTGTGAAACATTCTGTTCAATTTGTTCTACATATGCTTCTACACTACCGCGTGTATAGCCTCCGAAAAGTGTCTTTTTGAATTTATTTGATGATTCTTCGAGCTCATCATCTTCATCATCCTCGATGTCATTTGACGCATCAAATGTCGGCATGGCAAAGTCGTTTGATTTTGAATCATCACCAAAACTCATATCAAAAAAATCGTTCATCTTATCCCTCCTTCATAATTAATTCATGGAATGTAATATCACTTAGTGACGTTACAATTTCAGGTGACGCTTCAATTAGATGACGTGCACCCTTTACTTTTCTACCCAGACGCCAAGGTTTTATTATTTCATGGTCAATAATATTAAAGTCTTTATCTAAGTAGATTACGCAAATGTCAAACTTCATAAAACAAGTGTGAACACGAGCACAATGAAGAAATAACATCCCTTGATCTTCATTGATTTCTTTTCTTAACATCAAACCTTTAAAACGTGTTCCAAAGTTTGATGCAATCTCGAGGTTTTTTATCATTAGCGGCCTCCCAATGCTTCAATAATCGTCGGCACAGCAGGACCGAGTAGAATAATAAAGATAACAGGGAAAATAAAGAGCACCATTGGAATCAAAATCTTAACTGGAATTTTCGCAGCACGCTCTTCAACATCTTGACGATGTGAAGTACGAATCATTTGCGATTGACTCATCAATACATTTTGAAGTGAGATCCCAAGTTCGTCCGCTTGAATGATTGCGTTGGTAAAGGCTTTTACCTCTTCAATTTCAGTTCGTTCGGATAATCGGTTTAGTGCCTCTTTACGAGGTTTCCCCAACATAATTTCACGCTGACATATACGAAACTCATCAATCAACGGTCCTTCAGCTTTGGTTGTAACATGTCCGAGTGCTTGGTCAAAACTCAAACCAGCAACAACCGAAACACTTAAAATATCCATAACTTCAGGCAATTGTCCTTTGATAACTTTTTTACGTTTTGTTATCTTTCCCTCTAGTGAATAACGACGATATACGTATCCACCAGCCATTCCCATCAACATATACATAATTCGAGAAAATCCGCGTTGATGGGATGTAATTGCGAAATAAAGTCCTACCACCCCAAAACCGACAATAATGATTACGTTCATTGCCCGATAATCTTTTGGGTTGGTGGTAATTCCCGCTTTAAGCAAACGATCTGCGAGTTTTAGCTGCGATTCTGCTTTAACCGGTAACATTGTTGATACGGCATGAACCAATTTATCAACAATAGGTTGTAAGAAACGTTCTTGGAACGTTTTATCTAAAATGTCATCAGAACCATGTTTTTGTGTACTTGAATTCTTTGTTTCGTCGAGTCGCTTTTTAATCACAAGTGCTTTACCTGTTAATACACTCATTACGAAATCTACGAAGACATACGCAAAGATTGCTCCCGTAATAGCTTTTATCATGAATTCCTCCTACATCTCAATATTTGTTATTTTTTTGATCATAGCATAACCCATAATTTCAAGGGTTGCACTAACACCGAGCAGTGCATAACCAAACGGCGTGGTAAACACAGGCTCCATATATTCTTTATTAACCATCGAAATTAAGACTAAAACAACAATCGGAAGTCCCGCAATAACTTTTGCAGATGCATCCCCTTGTGCAGTAAGCGCCTTAATATTTTTTTGAATGGTAATACGTTCTCGAATTGCTTCACCGATATTATCCAAAACATCCGCAAGGTTTCCCCCTACTTGACGCTGAATGCTAACGGCGGTGTTCATCAATTTCATTTCTTCAGATTCCATGCGTGTCGAAACTGCGGCAAGTGATTTTTCAATGTTCTCGCCCAATTCAACTTCACGGCAAACTTTTAGAAATTCAGGTCCAATTGGATCTGGTAAATCTTTTGCTATACTTGCAAGAGCTTGTTCAAAGGTAAATCCGGCACGCAAACTGTTTGAGAGAATCAATAAGGCATCCCCTAACTGTTGGCTAAATTTACCGATACGTTGTTTACGTTTCACCTTGATATACATTGGCGGACCTACAAGAGCAGCTACAAATGCAAAGAGCGTCACAATCATTCCTTTATCTAATGCAACACATATAACAACTGAAAACGCAGCGAGACCCAACCACATCTTTAGAAATTCATCAGGTCGTAAGTTAATTCCAGCCATTAAAAGATTATCTTTTAACTTTTCAGGAACTTCAATACTGATGGATTGTTTCTCTTTCTTTTGATCTTTTTTTGATTTTTTTGAATATCCGTATAAACTTTGTTTTTCAATTAAGTCAAGACGGTCTTTCAACATAATGAAGCGATGATAAATCAAATTTAATACAAACTGCAAGACAACAAGCGTAATATAACTAAGGCATGCTGCCATAATGATCCACATTATTTTTGGAACCACTCATCTTTCACAAGGATACCATTCGCTTCTAATGTATCAATGATGTATGGACGAATTCCTGTTGGCATAAATTTACCTTTAACTTTACCAGCAGCATCATAGCCCTCTTGTTTGAAAACAAAGATGTCTTGAAGGGTTACAATTTCTCCCTCCATCCCTGTAACTTCGGTGATCGATACAACTTTACGTGATCCATCACGAAGACGCGTTTGTTGAACAATAATATTAATCGCAGAAGCAATTTGTTCACGAATCGCTTTAATCGGCAAGTCCATTCCCGACATCATAACCATGGTTTCAAGACGTGAAACCATATCACGAGGTGTATTGGCGTGACCTGTCGCTAAAGAACCATCATGACCAGTATTCATCGCTTGTAACATGTCCAAGGCTTCTCCCGAACGAACCTCACCGATAATAATACGGTCAGGACGCATCCGTAAGGAGTTCTTTACCATGTCACGAATCGTTACCGCACCTTTACCTTCAACGTTAGCAGGGCGTGCTTCAAGGGTAATAACATGATTTTGCATCAACTGAATTTCAGCCGCATCTTCAATGGTTACGATACGTTCCGTTTCAGGAATAAAACTGGATAAAACGTTCAATAATGTGGTTTTCCCAGAACCAGTACCTCCAGAAACCACAACATTACAACGTCCCTTAACACAGGCTTCTAGAAATGCAGCCATCCCAAATGATATTGAATTAAAACCAATTAAGTCACTAATTTGAAGTGGTGTCGAATTAAACTTACGAATCGTAATTGTAGGGCCACTTAGCGCTACCGGAGGTACAATGGCATTAACACGGGAACCATCCGGTAACCGCGCATCTACCATTGGGTTTGCTTCATCACAACGTCGACCCAAGGGTGAAACAATCCGGTTAATAATTTGAGCTACGTGAGCATCATCTCTAAAGAAGACGTTGGATAACTCAAGACGACCCTTACGTTCAATATAAACGGTATTTGGACCGTTAACCATAATTTCAGAAATATCTTCATCCCGAATCAAAACTTCTAAAGGTCCTAACCCAGTAACATCATCAAATATTTCTTGAATAAGCTGTTCGCGTTTTGCTTTAGTCATGGCTTCTGCACGTTGGGTTAAACATTCTGTAATAATTTCACGAACATCAATGCCTTCTTTATCACCGTGATTATCTTGAATGCGTGCATTATACGCATCAATAGTTTCACGGTGAATAATAGCTTTTAAATCTTTAAATTGGTCAACTTGAGGTTCGGCATCAACTTCAAATACACCAGGCATAAACGCTAGTCCATCACCGGAGCCGCCACCTTCAGTTGCTTTAGCACGTTCTAAGCGTTCTGATAACTTCATTATTTACCACCTTTTTTTCGTTTACCTTTTTTTGCTTTAGCAGGTTTTTCTTTAGGTTTTGGTAAGAATTTCGCAAGCAGTCCAGCAGGTCCCGCTTCTTGTTCATCAGGTGAATCAGATTGATCAATTTCATCCGCCATAACTTGATATGCCTTTGCGACACCCGATAATGGAGAATCAATCGCGATCGGTTTCCCTTGATTCAGTGCATCGATGGATGATTTTAAATCATAAGGAACGGTGTGCCATAATGGGAACTCCAAGACGCGTGAAACATCTTTAGGTTTTACACGACCCGGTTCTTCTTTTGCGACTACCAATTTAATTTTTTCATTACCTGCTAGTGAGGTTACAATCGACAAGCCTTTTTTCGTTCGTCGTAATGTTGGAATATCCATTCCGGTTACATAAATAATTGTTGATGAGAGATCAAAACATGACAAGTTAATGTTGTTAAATCCCATACTTGTATCAATAATCAAGTAATCATAATAGGAACGAAGTGAAGATACGATTTTTTCAATTTGAGAAACTGAAATGTTATCCGCAAATTCAGGACTGTTCGGTGCCGCAAGCACATTCACACCGGAAGGGTGAACAGCCATATATTTTCGGATGGTATCAACGTTTGGACTCGCCTGTTCTTGTAACAATTCTGCAAGGGTGTCTTTGGTCTCGATACGCATTGCTGTAGCGACTTCACCAAATTCTAGATCAAAGTCTAAAATCGCTACTTTTAATTTCTTTTGCGCAAGTTTAACCGCTAAGTTCATGGCAACGGTTGTACGACCAACACCACCCTTTGAACTGAATACTGTAATAACTTTTGATTTCCAGTTATTAGTTGAACTGTTCTCAAGCGCAATCAGTCGAGATGACTCATTACTGTGAATTCCTTTTAATTGCTGTATTAACGTTGAACGATCAATTTGCATTGGCAGGATATAATGAACACCTGTTTGCATTACCTTTTGCATCGTTTCACTTGTATATTCTTGAGTAAGAACTACAGGTACAGATTTAGGACGTAATAAATATATTTGTTGACAAACACGTTGCAGAATACTTTCATGAGAAGAATAAATTAGAACAATATCTGGTTTTGTTTTTGAGATATCATCTAAGACTTTGTTCTCATCGTTTGATTTACCTACGATGCGGATTTCGTCATCTTGTAGCATTGGAAAGAGTCGTTGAGCGACACTATCTTCAGCAAATACTAAAACTTTTAACTCCATCTAATTCTCCTTCTCTATTTCAATAAATCGCCTGTAATAACACCAGGAACTTTATCAACCTTGTCATGATCATGACTTCTTAAGATTGCACGGTTTGTACCTACGGATTCCGAAACCGCCAATTTCAACGCATCTTCTGCTGAAACAGCAAGTGTTACCGTCGTATACATTTTATCCGCTACTTTTTTATCATCAGGTAAGGTTTCTTGATCAATCGCAAGAACTTCCTTATTTTGTAAAAGGAGCACTGCTTTTTTCTCTTTTAAACCAAGTACAGGAATGCGTTCTTTACCATCAACTGCAGTCTCAACTGATCCAGCATACAACTGAGGATAGTTTTTCTTCAAATAATCATATTTTTGAAGTGTATCTTCTGGCAAGTCACTATCTAATACAGTGATAATATCAATTTTATTTCCGACACGGATTAATCCTTGCATCCCATATTGACCCTCAAGTTTAACAGTATAAGCACGCATATTGTCCGTAAGAACAGTACTTAACCCACTTGATCCTTGACCTACAACTTCAACCTTTTCTCCGGTAAACATATCGCCAACAGACATCTTCGTCGTTGTAACTTTTCCTACAACACGTTCCGCATCCGCAAAAGCACCTTCAGGTGCAGCGTCTTTATGAACATTTTTAACTTCTACCATATCTTGAGTAATACGAGTTTGTGCTGTAAGGGGTTTAAGCGCTACAACAACTTGCGTTAAATCTTTCTTCGGTATTTCCTTTTTTAAACCTTGGATTGGGTTCATTAACGCTAAAAGAAATACACCTGCAGCTACAACCACAGAAATTAATTTATTCTTATCCAAAGTAATTCCTCTTTCTTAATATTAATAAACACCATTAATGGTTGGAGTACGACCATCCCAAATCGGTTGTTGATCTGTAAAGTTTTGCCATACAGGTAATTCAACTTTGATTGGGAACTCATCAATTCCAAGGGCTTTTAAAGTTGTCGTTTTATAAACATCACGCAATATAATTGTCCCTGTAAGACTAATCATATAGTTACCATTGGGTGACATACCACGCTGTTCATTCCAAACCAACTCAAATTGACTTGGATCAATACCATTTCTCTTTAAGATTTCATGTGCATTATCCAATGCAATTTGTTGTCCTTGTTGTGAGTGTAACATTTCTTCAGTAATATCCAGTCGCGCTTCACGCACTAAATATGCTACTTCTGTTAATTTATCTTTCTTATTCATTGCTAAAACAACATCTGTTGAAAGTGCAACAAATCCCAATAGAAACATTAAAATAAATGCAAACATTATAAGAATATTTCCATCTTCTTCATTTTTAAAATTTACCATTGCTGATTCTTACCCCCTACTAACTCAATTCTTCTAATTTTATAAAGATTATTTTTTAATTCAACACCATCTTTGAGAAATGGCTTTGAGAAAGGAGTAATCGGGTAGACTTTGTATTTTACATCCGACGCTATTTCCATTGTCGTTGTTTTAAATTTACTGTTCGCACGGTCTTTATCCGTTCCATCTGGGACACCATAATTAAATTCACGTTTTCCAGCAAGAACGGCAATCCGACTGTTTTCAATCGTTACACGACTTACATCAATCGGTGCACCCATTTCTTCAATATTTTTTTCATACATATCACGAATATGGGTGTTTGCCCAACCCCCGTCAACAATATAACTTTGGTTAGTATGTAATGCATGTTTTTGTTGAGGACCGAGATCCAATTGAATCGCCATTTTACGTAACGAATAGTCAAATTGAACTTTATTGTAAACAACCCAGCTCACATCAATTAAAAAACAAACAATCAATAGAAAAAGTGGCAGCACAATCGCAAATTCTACCATTGCCTGACCTTTTTCTTTTTTTGATTTATTGACCAACTTTGACATTAGCATCACCATCGCCTCCTAAGTACATTAAACCACTGTACGTTTCAGTTAGACGAAGTGTCTCACCCATTACCTGTTTTGTAATATACATTGAGAAAGGAACATCATAAGTAGTTGTTACGGTTACATAACGTATATCAGTTCTGTTTTTATGTCCGATAAAGCCACCATCATTTACACTCCAAATTTTCCGTGTAAAATCACGATGTTCAATATCCGATAAATCAATTTCATATTTTAAGCGTTTAGGGTCAAGTGTACCGTTATTGTTAATAAGTGTTTCAATCGTCTTTTCTTTACTGCTAAATCGGGATTGATCTTTTACACCACCCGTTGCACCACCTTCGTCGTATAATACCGCAACCTTTTGAATTTCACTGGTTAGATATTGTAAATTGACCTTTGCATGCACCGCTTTACCAACGTCCATGATCAAAGCAAGCATAATTATAAGAATAGGAAGGATTAAAGCAAATTCCGTAACACTTTGACCACTTTCACCTTTAAGTTTTTTTATCATATTCACTCCTTAAAGCGACAAATAAAGGGGATGAAAAATCATCCCCTCGGAACTATCCAAGCCGGATAGAGATTATAAACTATTTAAAGTTAAAGTATCACTTGCGCGATACTTTAACAATTTATAAATGCGTGTAAAGACTAAACGCCTTTACCTGCTTGTAATTCTTTACCTACGTTTTCGAAGATTCCTTTTAGGTTTGTACCTAAAGCTTTCATAACAACGATAACTACTACTGAAACAAGAACTAAGATAAGTCCGTATTCAACCATACCTTGTCCTGATTCTTCATTTAATAACCAGTTTTTCATAATTTTCTCCTCATTTTTCTTCCCTATTTTATTTTAGGGACTAGATCAGCGACTGTTTCAAACATCGTTTTTACATAACCACTCCCAATGGATTGGAGTACCACTACAGTAACTACCGAAACCAATACAAGAATAAGTCCGTATTCAACCATGCCTTGTCCAGACTCCTCGTCCATAAATTCATTTACGGTTATCATAACTATCTCCTAACATCCTAACAGAACACTGCAAATCAACATACTGATGACTGGGTAATACAGCGCGAATAAAGCACCGCCCATTAATTGTGTACACATGGGGAATGTACTACCGATGTACATCGTTTTAGTATAAAAACCAATAACAATGTAAATTAACAAGCAAAGTACGATACCTATTAGAAATGTTAGAATATTAGGTAATCCCAACATAAATGATAATGCAATTGCAAGCTTTATATCGCCTGCTCCCACACCGAGACTTCCAGAGAATGCTTTTGTCAAGAAGGCTGTAGCAAAGAACAGAATACCTGTTAATAGCATTGCTATAAGTCCAGTTGACAATCCATGAAATCCATTTGATGCAAACTGATAAACAACTCCAATGACAAGGACACTAAGGACCATCTCATTTGGAATTATTCGAATACGTTGATCGATTCGAATACCATAAACTGCTAAGAAAGCAATTATGGAAATAACAGTTGCTTCAAAGAATCCGAATGATGTATATGCAACTAAAGTAGCTGCACCGACATAAATGCCATTCATCAATGCGTCATGCGCATCTTCTGGACGAAAGACCTTATAGATCTTATTGTTACGATTTTGTTTCCAAGCAACTGTATCTTTAACAAATCTTGAAATGTTGTATCCTAGTGTAAAAAATAAAGCTGTTAGAACAATATAAACAATAATATTCACTATAGAATCTCCTCATCACCGACATAGATAGTATATGACGATACGCGCACGCTATCTACCAATATTTTGACGTGAATTTCACAAAATTTTAACCATTTACCCATCTTTGCTGTAGAGTACGCATTATTTGTCATGCCATTTGTAAATAATTGTATTAAATGTGAAAAAAGTAAAAAAGATACCGTAATTTGGTATCTTTTTATATCTTATTTAACTTAATGAGACTTATATTCAACAAGCTCTGATTGAATGTGTAATCTAATTCACCGTCAAGTTCCAAATATTTAACCTTCATTCTTGGATTTGACTGTTGACGTATGTAATCACGTTCTTCTGGCGTGAGATTTGAAATCCCTGTATCCTCAATCCAGTTCTGACAGAAATAAGCATTCTTATAATCTAAATAACGTTCCGTCATCTTGTAACGACCGTTTATGCTTTCAATTTTAAAATTAACCTTGCGCTCATAATCAGAACCACTGTTTCGATCCTTTGCGTCAACACGTCGATAAGACTCATAATAATTTGAATATATAATAATGGCGTAATCGTGATGATTTCGAGTGACGATATACCCCTCTCCATAATCAACCACCGTACCAAATAATTCTTGAAGGAATTTAAGCACGTAAAATGGCATCCGCTCAACACCGAGATGGTTGTAGAAACTTGAGTAGGACATCGGAAGCATTTCTTGCTGCGTTCTCCCAAGGATATTCCAAGATGAAAAGTAAAAATCCCCTAAACTTAGCTGAAGTAAAATAGGCAGGAACAAAAGATTATAGAACGGGTTATCAAAAGAATCGTTCCATCGGTAATCATCGTCTACCGCATAATTAAATGACGCTGCAACAATATGACGTCCTAATCGGTCTGCTGGTAAATTACTTCGAATCGCTTGATTAATCTCACGAATGTCATTAAGAATTTTCGGTAGTAATTGATCACTGCCAAAATCATTATTCGTAAAATTTAAATCGCACGTGTAAAATGCTGGATCAATATTCATACCTGCAATCATTTCAAGATACTCATGATGAATTTCTCGCGTATCATTATCGAAGCTCCCCAGATACAAACCCCAACGGACTTTTTCTTGGTCAAACTTTTCTTGAAGTACATTTACAAAAGAATGGATGCATTCTTTAAACATTGGTCTTCGTGCATGATCACTTACAGCATCATTGATTGTAGGAAAGTACAATTCATAACCCCATTCACGAAGTTTTGAATTACTAATAATTAATGATGCTTCATCCAATGCCTTTTGCATTCCAACGACTGCGTGACTCATTTCGTTTAAACTCGCTCCTTCTTGCAACAAAGCATTAAAGGTTACGAAATCAAGTCTTAAAACGGGAACAATATCAAATTCCGAAAAAACAGTAAAGATATTGTAGATTTCAAACGAGGAAAAGTCACGAAGTGCGCCAGATTTCGTTTGCAACTTAAATACACCATCTAAGAATGCAAGTTTAATCTTGACTGTTTTAAATTTAAAATGTCCCAACGTTTCACGCAATTCTGCAATACTCAAGAAATCACGATCAACAACACAATCCAAATCCACAACGACTCCCCATGCATTCCGGAAATGACCTTTAATAAAATTTGGATTAATTCGCGCTTCTAACGCCTTAATCGGTTCGTTTTCCAATTGACTGGGTCCTTTCGTCCCCACCTCTAAGAAATAACGCACCTTCGAATCTGCTGCATATGGATACTCTAAAGATGTAATATAATCCGTTGTATACTGTTTTCTAAATTGAGTTGGTGATAAGCCGAAAACTTTTTGGAAATCTCGACCTAATGCTTTGATGTCTAAAAACCCACAATGATTTGAAATCTCTGTCATTGTTAAATCTGTATTGATAAGACAGTCAACAGCGTAATTGATACGATTTACTCTAAAGTACTCACTAACATTAACACCTGTAATCTTCTTAAACATTCTTGATAGATAAGCACCGCTGACATTATATTCATCCGCAAGTCCTTCTAACGTAATTTTTTCATTCTTCGCATCTGCATATTTTTCAGTAATATCAATAACGATTGATTCAATTGAATCTGTTGTCTGAATGGTTCGCTTTTGATTCATTACAAACAGTTTGATGGAATCAACGACTTCTTTAACGGCATGATAGCTATTTTCAAACGTTACTTCACCGCCATCTTTTTGACCGTATAAGTGACGAATGGATTCGATAAGACGCACTTTATTTCTTTGGTCTTTAAGGGTACTATCAATACTTACCTTTTGCGATAAGTTAAAGTGTTCTTCTGCAAACGACGCATCAATTTGTGTTACAAGAATTAGATTATCGCGACTGTTTGCATAAAAGCAATGCGCTCGATTCGGCTCAAGAATATAAACATCACCCTCATTTAGATTTAAATACGAACCCTTAACGCGAAGCCCAATCATGCCCTTAACAACATAAATGACCTCAAACGCCTTGTTCGCCTCAAATTCCTTACCATCGATTTGTTTCAAAAACGTACGGTACGGTAAATTTCTTCTAACAACAACTACTCCATTATTCATAGCAATACCTGCGAGTGAGCAGGATTCTGATTTTTTGATATGTATAGTATTCATGGTATGGTTCTCCCTTGCACATTGTCATCAAAAAGAATCACAATACATCCCTAGAATGCTTGTGATTACCTCTTTCTTTGATAAGCATTACCCATACTTATTCAACTCAAAGATCGTATTTTTGTTTATATCTTTTCTTGATCGAATACAACATGTAAGATTTTAACACATTTCAACAAAATTTCACATAGAATTTGCATATTTGGTATGTTTCTACGCAAAATATGTCTTTTTTGTGCACTTTTCCGTACTATTTCGCAAAATAAAAAGAAGGTTTCCCTTCTTTATGGATTTGTGATGTGTGCTTCTCCAACTTTTCGTGCCGTGGCAATTTTTGACTCAGTAATAAAATAAAAATGATTCCCAGGATGGTCAACTGTCCATCCCATTGTAAAGAAACGGTCATCGCCTTCATCTTGATGGGCATTTA
Source organism: Erysipelothrix sp. strain 2 (EsS2-6-Brazil) (assembly GCF_016617625.1). Classification (NCBI taxonomy): domain Bacteria; kingdom Bacillati; phylum Bacillota; class Erysipelotrichia; order Erysipelotrichales; family Erysipelotrichaceae; genus Erysipelothrix; species Erysipelothrix sp. strain 2 (EsS2-6-Brazil). Next base: position 37,871 of record NZ_SBAR01000005.1, on the reverse strand, counting down.
AATGCATGGGACCAACCTCATATTTACCGTATGAATAATCTAAGAAAAGCACTTTTTGTTTTAACTCGATTGTTGGGTTATCAGAGTGAAACCCTTCAAAATCATCGCGTTTTAATTTCATATACCCTTCCATCGAAACTGTATTGTGTTCAAAAGTATAGTACTTTCGATTTGCCTTGCCATTTGAAATCATATTCCGCATATTCAAGCGATATGTAATTACATCATTCGCAGATACTTCCAAATAAATACTGGACATCATAAAGAGAACAAGTAAGACGACCGACAACACATTAAACCCTTTACGCTGTAACCAATGTCCCTCTTTTTGATCGACATAGTTGAGTAAATGACGAATAACGCCATAATACAAACAAAAACCGAGAAGTCCACCAAGTGTATTGGTAATTAAATCTGTCACATCAAAATGCCAAAGAATCACACCGAACGCAAGCGTCAACAGTAATTCAAGACATTCAATTAACAACGATATAAAAAATGTAACAAATACCGTATATTTAATATTCCGAAGCCGTTTAAAGAATACGGGTAAAAATACCCCCATCGGAACCATCATCAAAACATTCAACAACGGTTCTTTTAAATTTTTGAGACTCAACCCACTCCGAAACGGCATTAAATTATAATAATCGATAGACGCATTCTCAAGCGAAAAATGAATGGCCGCATTTTGAATTTCTTTTTGATTTAATGGTAGTGGAAATAACGTAAGATCAAGAACCTTACCGAGATATAAAATGAATAAAAGACCGAGTATTTTATTTTTAATTGTGGTTTTACGATATTTCACTAAAAAAAACATCGCAATGAGAATATATACGATGATCCCAGAATTGATCGATACCCCTTGTGTATTCTTAATTATTGGACCTAAATAACGTTCAAACATGTAAAACTCCATTCTATACCCAAATTTTACATGATTCCCTTATTGTTGTCGAGAATTCTGGAGATTAATATGTTTAATTTCATCGATTGGCGATTCTTTAACAAATTTACGTGGTTTTTCTGTTTTAACGATGACATCATCGTGATAAATAATCCGTGTCCGAATTTCCATAATCCCATTTTCTCCAGATACTGGATGCATCATGTCGATTTTATTTGGATCAATATAAATTGTTTTAAACGGAATTTCGACATACTCAACAACCTCATCGTATGTTACTTTTTTACACACTGCATAAACCGTCATGTCTTTATTAACCCTGATTCTATTTTCGGATATTGCATGATTATCAAAGGACCACCCTTTGAAAAGAACCGCTTGTTCCGCATCAAATAAATGTTTCTTCGGCAATTCAAAAACAGTATTTTTACGAACAACATGGATTGTTTTGGTAAACGCTTGAAATGGCATGGATTCTGATTTTAAAACTACAAACGCATAATTATTTTTAAATACAATAAATGACATTACACAGATACAAACTGAAACTAGAAAAACATACCTTATTCGTTTATTTTGATTCATAAATGCCCCTCTATAACGTATCATAAAACTAAGTTTATTTACGAAAATCGTTATTTAAGACAAAACCATTCCTATTTAGTACTAAAATGAACGCTTAAAAAGATTTATGTTATAATGTTTCAAGATATTTTAGTGAAGGATTGTAAAGTTTAACCTTCATGATGAAAGAAGGTTAATGATGCCCTATCTAGAAATTAAAAACCTAACGCACACTTTTGTGGAGCGTCAGTTGTATAGTAATGCCGAGTTTCTCCTCCATAAGGGAGATCATATTGGTCTTGTAGGATTAAATGGCGCTGGTAAAAGTACTTTAATTCGATTTATGACTGGTGACTTATCGCCAGATTTTGGAACCGTTGTCTGGCAAGATAAAATTGAACTTGCCTTTATGGATCAATATGTTCGTGTTGACCCGAATTTAACCATCCATGGTTACCTATCAACAACCTATAAAGATTTATTTGAGCTTGAGGCTCGTATGAATGCATATTACCTCGAATCGATGGAAGATGATGATGCACTTCGTAAAGCTTCAAACATTCAAGAACGTTTATTACAAGCCGATTTTTATACAATCGAAACTGAAATTCAAAAGGTAATTCAAGGGCTTGGATTACACCTTTTGGGCGCGGATACAAAAATTGAACATCTTTCCGGTGGACAGCGCGCTAAAGTCATATTAGGAAAATTGTTGCTTTCTGAAGCAGATGTATTGTTACTGGATGAGCCGACCAACTTCTTAGACGTTGACCATATTGAATGGCTTGCGAACTACCTTAACGCATACCCTAAAAGTTTTATTGTTGTTTCACATGATGATTCATTTATAAACCGTGTTGCGAATGTGATTGTTGATATTGATTTTCAAAAGATAACACGCTACAACGGAAACTACGATGCTTTCTTAAAACAGAAAGAACATAATCGAATGGAACAGCTCAGCCTTTATACCAAACAACAAGCTTATATTGACAAAACGGAAGCATTTATTCGTAAAAACAAAGCAGGTGGTAATGCGAAAATGGCACGTGGACGTCAAAAACAATTAAACCGACTCGACCGTGTCCATGCACCCCTTGCTCATGCAAAACAAAACTACGCCTTTAAAACACTTTCTCAAGCTAATGTTCGGGTTCTTGAAACCCTTGAACTTGCAATTGGTTATGATTCTGTATTAATTGACGGATTTAATATGAAAATTTACGGTGGTGAACGCTTTGCGATTACAGGATTTAATGGTATTGGTAAATCCACACTAATTAAAACCATCATGGGTCAGCTTCACCCTTTAGAGGGGAGCATCTACCTTAATGATGACCTCCAAATCGGATACTTTGAACAAAGCCTCAATTGGGAAGATGATACGTTGACACCACTTCAAATTGTTAGTCAAACATATTCAAAGTTTTCTCAAGGGGAAGTACGTAAAACCCTTGCTTCCGTAGGAATGAAAGAAGAACACTGGAGTCGCAGCATTAAAACATTAAGTGGTGGCGAACAAACTAAAGTAAAACTTTGCCTTCTGATGAACCGATATACCAACATGCTCGTACTTGACGAACCAACCAACCATCTCGATATTGAGAATAAAAATGCCTTAAAATACGCTTTACAGGCTTATACAGGAACCATCATTCTTGTATCTCATGAAGGCAGTTTTTATGATGATTGGGTTGATCAAATCATCAGTATCGAAAAATAAAAACTTAGACTCTATGAGCCTAAGTTTTTTTAGTCTGTAATTTCTATGGAACGGTGCTCAGGATGATTAAAACTTTTAATAAAAACAAGTGGACTCCCGTCATTTTTATAAATTATGGATTCAATAACTAAAATAGGACTTTCAAGTTTAACACCCAGTAAATTCGCGTACTTAATGGGAACATGCATAGGGATCACCGTAAACGATGCACTTCCTCGATTGAAAAACGCATTAAAATTTTCGAGTTTTGGGAGATCATTGAACGCGTCATCGGATAACTGATTTCGAGCAATATAAACTTCTTCAATCGCAATATTAACATTATTCATGGATAAAATACGAATAAAACGAACAACTGAAGTGTCTTGCGTAATGTTTAACTTTGAACTTACATCCGCACCACATGACGCCTTCACATCAAAATATAAGATCGTATGCTTATCAAATTCAGGGGTTAATAACGAATTCTTTTTAATCAATCGCTTATCAGAGACAAAGGTTCCGCGATTTGCATCACGGTATAGATAACCTTCATCAACCAATTCATTAATCGCTTTACGAACCGTCATCCGACTTGCCTGAAAATGATCAGTGAAATCACGTTCACTAGGAATTGAGGCATTGGGCTCCATCATATCGATCATCTTAATGATCTTATCTTTAATTTGCTGATAAAGTGGAATTTTCATCCATACACCTCCAATATATACCTATTATAAAATAATCTATAAAACATTCAACGATTATTTGATGAATGCGAAAGGACGCCAAGGTTTGATGTAATCAAGAAGCATCATTTCTGAGTTTGGGATGTGACCGATTTTATTCTTGTTTCCCTCATTTGGCATGGGTTCAAGAACAATATGTAATTCCCCTTTATATCGACCGTATGCGTCATTTAATATAACAACATCACCACGCTCTAAATCTACGGTATTCTTGGGTGAAATCACTTCATTTGCATAGGTAAGACGCGGCATCGTTGAACGCGCCATATACGAACTCATATCCCCACGTACAAAATGATAATGATCATAAATAATTTGCGCTTCAACCTCAGAGAGTTCAACATCCAAGTCTACTTTAAATTGTAACTTCCCTAATGCTATCTTGGTACACGCCTCCAACTCTTCATCTGACGCGTATGCATTACCAATAAGAATATCATCAATCATCTCAGTCGCGATTAATTCACGAATTTGCACATCAATCGGTAAATCACGATGATGTTCAAGGGTACACAATCCTTCATAAACAGGCCAGGGTCCAAACGTTCCACTATTCTGACTGGATACAAATGCAGCGCTTTGCAGGCCAAGTTTACGAATCTTTTGATTACAAAAATCAAAATGCGCTTTACTTAGACCCGTAAATCGTTGTGGATAAAAAGTCATGACATTCTCAATATAGTCATTTCCTTGACTTGAGTTTAATTCAATTTTTAAGTCGTATTGGTTAAACGTCATTTCACTTTCAAATGCTCCGTTAAACCCTTCATCCAAACGGATACCATCGACCCCAATTTCCTTAAAAAACACTAAATTAGAATGCTTGATTTCAAATGCCTTAAATACTGCAGGTGCCACATCTACAATAACTTCCATCCCACGCTGATGCGCTGCATCCGTAATGGAGCGATAATCCTGAATGAGTTTCTTTTGATTGCTTGAATCAGTTTGAAGTAAACTCATAAAAATACGCTTAAACCCACAGTCTGCCGCTTTATTTATGTATGTGATATCCTGTTCCATCGTCGAATTTTCTGGATAAATTGATATTCCTAATCGTGCCATAATATGCTCCTTTTCTACGCCTTGACGCTGCGTTCATTCAAGATTGTTTGAATTTGATCTAACAGGAGATTAATTCGTTTTTGACTGCCTTTACGATAAAAGCGTTCCATTAATTTGAAATTCAACATCTTTCGCTTCTTAATCGAATGATATGACTCGGCGTATGTTAGTTTAAATTGAGAATCATCAAGAGGTTCTAGATGATATTCAAGGGTGTTAATCCCTTGAGCACTCTCAAAGCGTACCGAGTATGTATTCGGTCGTTTAAGTTCTAAAAGGGTTACCGTAACATTTCCAGAATTACCCATGCGACCTCTTAGTTGTTTTTGATATTGATATCCTTCGTGAATTTCATCTTCCGTAAGGTTATGACCTGTACTTGTCGCAAGATCCATAAGCAGTGATTCGATTAACAAATCATAACACTGTTCCGGTGTGCCTTGCATCGTTCTATATACTTCCATTAATTTCGACCCTTTCGATAAAAGAGTATCATCGCAATGACAATGAGCATGATACCCGAAATCAAGATACCAAACCCTTGATCTACCGTACTGGATAGTAAGACCAAAAGCGTTCCGATTGCGAATATAAAAACAATCCACTGTTTCATAATTAACCTCCACTAAAACAAATATTAGGAGCAGTTAAGCCCCTAATATCTCAATAAATATTATTCTTGTGTTTCAGTATAATCAATCTTATTTGCTACCATTACAAATACGGCCCAAATTGCTGTACCAATAACCAAATTAATCAATGCTAGCATAGCTGCTGTAAATGAGAATCCCGTTGCCATCCATGCATAAAGAATTGGTGGCATAACCCATGGAACTTCTAAGAATACAGGTGGAACGATTCCAGCTGATGTTGCAAGATATGCAATCGTAACAAGAATTGTTGGTACTAAAATCCAAGGGATTAAGTAAATTGGATTTAAAACAATTGGTAATCCAAAAATCACTGGTTCGTTAATATTAAACAATCCCATTGGCGCACTTAACTTCGCCACTGCACGATTTTCTTCACGTTTCGAGAAAATAAGAAGCGCAATAATGAGTCCTAACGTACAACCAGCGCCACCCATCCACGCAAAGGCATCAAATGATCCACGCGTCCATAAATAGGGTAAATTTTCTGCAGATAAGGCTGCATTATATGCGTTTGTATTTGCAGTTAAAGCTACTTTATACACACCATCAAGGGCTGGTGCTAATACATTGGTACCGTGAAGTCCAAAGAACCAGAATACCGAGACTGACATAGTTACAAAAATAACTGACCCAAGACCTTGCGAAACATTTAAGAAAGGCATTTGGACATATTTAAGAATTAAATCCCCAACCGAAGCATCAAAGAATGTTGATGTAAGGTATGCAAGGGTTCCAACAGCATATAAAGCCACACAACCTGGAATAATTGAAGCAAATGCGCGGGAAACTGCCGGTGGGACTTGATCCGGTAACTTAATTGTAATGTTCTTATTCATAAGTTTTGCATAGATTATTGTTGCAATAAACCCTACAATTAAAGCCGTAAAAAGACCCTTAGCATCCATATAGCCAATGCCAATGAATCCCCAGCCCACTACAGGTTCTGCTAACCCAGCCACATCGATGGATGCAACTTGTGGTGTCACAACAATAAATGAAGCGAGTGAAATAAGACCACCCGCAAGTGGATCCACATCATAGGCTTTCGATAATTGATAACCGATTGCAAATGCAAACACTAACGCTAAAATTGCCAGTGTTCCAAACCAAATGTTTCCGTTGATACCAATAAGCCAACTAAATGCATCGGTAATGCCATCTGCACCAAATTTAGCGGGTAAATCACGTACAAGTGCATTTAATAATACCGCGACAGACCCAGCCATCGTGATTGGCATGATGCTTATAAATGCATCACGAATTGCCACTAAATGCTTTTGTGAACCAATTTTAATTGCAATTGGGACGAAATGCTCTTCCATCCATGAAGTTAATTTCTCCATATATATCTTCTCCTTTACTACGGCTCATACCGGTTATTTTAAGTGGTATATACCATGTAGTTAATCTTAATATAACACACTCATATCGAGATGCAAGCGTTATCATCAGACTTTCACAAAAATAACACGAACTCAAGACGAACTTGATTCCACAAAAAAACAGGTTTATGAAACCTGTTTTTTATTCTTGATTTAAAAGTCCAAGTGTGCGCGATGTCTCGACAACAAAGATTACGCCATGTCCTGGTTTATCAATTTCAAACGATGTATTGAGCGCATGAACGATGGCATCCGTCATATCCATTTGCGATAGGATGAGGATTACTTCTTTCTCAGGCTCAATATCCATATTAAACAATTTTTCATGCTCATGAGTTCCAGACCCTCGTGCATGAATAATGGTTCCCCCTGTTGCACCATGTTCTTTTGCAACATGCATTACATCTTGGGCAAATCCATCATCGACAATAATAAAAATAGCATCGATACCCACGTTTCGCTCACCTTCCTTTAACGTTTTAATATGACTTGGTAATTTTTGAATCCCAAGAACACTTTTAAGCGGGACTGAAAAAATCACGCCTGAATCGGCTTTTTTAAAATTCGTGTGCTTTTGAATGTGATCATAGAAATCTTTCTCAAGCAATTCCGGCATAATTGTAAGACATACCTCTTTACGACGTTCTTCAATCCCAAGAAGATTGAGCAGACGGTCTCTGACACATCCACGTCCTTGAAACACAGTTCCACCGGTAGCACCGACTTCGCGCGAAATTGATAGAATATGCGAACCGCGTTCACGTTCCACAATTGAGCAAACCATGATAAGATTTGAAATTTGAAAAGGCATAAACTACCCCCCTCTTTTTTTTGTTTTTAGTCCATATAAGACACCTAAAATTTGAATTGCGATAATTGGCATCATTGCAATCATCGCGATGACACCAAATCCATCGGTCATAACATTTGCTGTTGGAATTGCAGTTGCCGCACCTTGTGCAAACGCTAAGACAAAGGTTGCAGTCATGGGTCCAGAAGCAACGCCCCCGGAATCATAAGCAATCCCTACAAAAATGTTGGGTACCTTAAACGACAGCATCGATGCGAGCATAAAACCAGGTAAGAGCATATGCCAAAGTTTAAGGTGCTCTGAAGTAATGCGAAGCATCGACAACATAACCGCAAAGGCAATACCAATTGAGAGTGTAACTAAAATTGACTTTTTCTTAATATGACCAGAAGTAACTTCCTCAACTTGTTCTGTTAGAACATAGACTGCTGGCTCTGCCAAAACAACAACCATCCCCATTAGAAATCCTACGACTATTAAAAGGGCCCGATTTGGTACCAACGCCACACCATGTCCTAAAATTCGACCTGCATCCATAAAACCCGCTTGTACGCCCGTCATAAAGATTGAAAGACCGAAGAATGTATAGAAAAGCCCTTTAAAAATTTTGTCTCGACGAATTCGAGTAAGTTTAAATTTCCAGACGTCAAACACGATAAAGAGGATGGTAAGTGGTAAAAGTGAAAGCAATGACTCTTTGAACATTGTAGGCAATATCTGAATAAAAGGCAAGAGAATCCCCTGTGATTCAAGAATCACGGCACTTTCACCTTCAATCCCACCCAAACCTCTAATCAAACTTAAGATCATAACCATAAAAATGGGACCCGCAGACGCTAAGCCAACCATACCAAAGCTGTCCTCTTCCGCATGTTTCCCACCTTTTAACTGAGAAACACCATAACCTAAAGCAAGAATAAACGGTGTGGTCATCGCACCCGTTGTAGCTCCTGAGGCATCAACGGAGATTGCAAGAAACTCTTCCGAAACGAAGATCCCTAAAACCATAATCCCAAAATACGTTACCGCAAAAAGTTTATTGAGAGGTTTATTAAATAAAATCCTTAAAAGACCGATGGCAACCATAAGACCAACACCCATCGACACAACACTTACAATTAATGTTGCGGATAACGTTCCACCCGAAGCCATATTCACTTCATTCGCAAGAATTTGCAGATCCGGCTCTGCAAAGGTAATTAAGAACCCAAGGATAACCCCTAAAAGTGCAACAATGCTTACTTTATTCGTTCTTGCAATGGATTTTCCCATGAGCGTTCCAATTGGAACAATTCCAAGTTCTGCTCCAAAGAGAAAAATCCCCAGACCAACAATCACAAACAACGCACCCATTAAAAAACGTACCAAAACTTCCGTTTCTAAAGGCACAATCAGCAGATGCATTAAAAGCACTAAAACTGTAATGGGTAACACAGAGAAAGATACTTCTTTAAATTTACTCAATAAGATATTCAAATAACCCCTCCTAACTCACTGTTTTTAATATAACATGAATCAACGTTCATAATCTATTTATGTGGAACATCACATAAAAAAATCTAACCGAAGTTAGATTTTTTTAGTACTTATCAATATGACGTTTCGCCTCTGAAAGCGACATTCCTGTTTTCTCAATCAACATTTTGGTAGCTAGAATCTTTTTGCCAGATTGTACGAGATTCCGAATTTCCGTTTCAGAATACTCACTGACACGTGTAGACGTATTGGGTGTTGTTTTACTCCCAAATTCTAGTTTATGGTGATGAACTTCTGCTTCCGTATAGGGTCTTGATTTTCGTTCCGCTTCAAATACATCGTATTCTGTTGTTCGTTCTTGAATTCGAGCAATGCTTAAACCGATAATCAGCACAACAAGAATAATAATTAAACCTACAAGTACTTGTTCCATAATAATCACCTTCTTTCTCTTATCATATCTTATCTGCTCATTAATTAAAACAATTAGTAGTAAATACAATGTTTTTTTAAGCTTTTAATCACATTTAAAGAACTTTTTGCTATACTATAACCAACTAATCATAGGTTAAGGGGATACTAAGATTAACTCATCATATCGGAAAGGTACGATGAAATGAAAAATAAAATTAAAGAAAAGCGTAAAGCATTAAAATTGACACAACAAGAACTCGCAGATCAAACCGGGGTTACCCGGCAAACGATTTTAGCCGTTGAGCACAACAAGTATGTGCCATCATTACAACTTGCTTTCAATATTGCGAAAGCACTTAAGACTGACTTACAAGATGTTTTTATTGATGAGTAGTCCCCAAATCACAAATTAGTTTACAGGCTTATGCCTGTTTTTTTATGATTAATCGTCGATCGAATCCAAGTAGCTTCCAACACAAACTCCAACGCTGCATCCAAGACCCAAGCCCAATACTAATTTATCAAGGATAAGTCCGACAACCAAGCCGACACCGACTCCAATCGGAATCCAGGTTGCAAGTGCATTTTTTTCCTGTTTCATAAAACCCTCCTTAAAATTCGGTTCCTTTAAGTATGGGTGCCACCCACACAAATCCAGCCCCTGCAAGTGCATAAGCAACTAGACTGGCTGTTATTCCTAGAGATAGGATATTGGCTTCAATATCAATGCCTAGAAGCCCTGACATCGTCAATACGACTCCAATAGGCAACAAACAAAGAATCATACGAATCAACATATCGACAATTTGATTGTTTCGTGATTTCATAATACGAATTGTAAGAATTGACGAAACATTGATCAAGGCAACATAACTCGATACAAAAACACACGCAACCACAATATCCACAACACCTGCCTGTGTAAGCACACCGGATACCAGCGTAAAGCAGAACGTGATGGCTAACGATTTAAGGAATGGAAGTTTAACGGTATTAAAAAGCTTACGCAACGGTGCATCCGGAATCAGATATAAATGGTATTGACTCAAATCATCCTTTAACGTATCTACATTTGCCTGATTGAAGAGTGCAATAATAATAAACATAACATACCCTTGAAGCGGGAGTTTCATCACAAATCCCATAACACTATATATGAGATAGAGCAAAACATCCTTCAGCCCAATCATCCGTCGTTGTTTTTTTAATAACAAGACGTTTTTGTCATGGATTGCGCGTGCACCAGCACCATACTTAATCTCAACATGTTTTATTTTATCGGTATCGATTTCTTGTTTGCCTGCTTTTGCACGGGCATAAAATTCTGAAAAATCCTCGGCATCGAGCATCGCCTGTTCAAAAAAATCACCCTTTGTGTTCGCAAAAACATAGACGGCCAGAATGTGGAATAGAATCATAAGGCCAAATCCCAGGGTTAATTGCCCTAGATTTGATGATACAAATCCAACAAGTCCGAGTTTTGCCCATCCGAATAAAGGAATCCAAAAGAATGCATCTTGGGTTACAAATGCCATTAGAGATCCCATGAAATCAAAACCGTTTTTGTAAAACTGCAAACCAAAGATAACCAAAGCACTCAGAATGAACCCTGCAAAAAGAATTCGTGGTCCTTTGCTCTTTGTTTTATTGATAATTCCTTTTAAGTAAAACCATTCCATGATGAGTGAAAAGGCACTAATTAACAGTGTCGTCATGAAAAAAGTAATGAGGACAAGTTTGAACGGCATTACAAAATGAAGACTAAACTGAAATGCACAGAGAAATGATGCCAATATCGCTAAGAGCATACTTCCCCAGACATTTTCAAAGGGTAGTAGACTTAAAATTTGCTTTCGATTAAAAGGTCCAATAAACATGAAATAGGAGTCTTCTAAAAAGAAGAGACTTTGATGTTTGGATAAAACCATCGACAACATAAAAAATGCACTAATGCCTAAGACAATCATTATATAGGCTTGCATCAACTCTGGCGGCATGATCATTTTCCCTTCATGTCGAAACATGGGAATCAGCATCGAACCATAAAGTACAATTGCCCCTAAAGTAACCAGCGCCGAGGTTGGTTTCTTAAATATATTTCTTATTTTCGCAAAGCGTTTGAGTATAGATAATTTAAGCAAGATGACCATATTATTGACCATCCTTGCCGACTTCAAAGTATATTTCTTTTAGACTTCTATCTTGAATATCTTTACGTAATACTTCACAAATAACATGACCGTTTTTCATAATATAAGCACGGTCCCATACATCACTTACAATATCGATAACATGTGTGCTTAGAAGGACACTTGTCCCTTTATTTTTAAGACTTGTAAGGAGTTTAAGGGTATCCTCAATACTTTGCGGATCGAGTCCCATCATAGGCTCATCAACGAGAATTGCTTTAGGTTCTGTAATTAAAGCAAGAATCATTGAAAGTTTTTGACGCATCCCCTTTGATAATTCTTTCGCAATGGTATCGCGCTTATCATCAAGTCTAAATAAATTCAAATATTCCGTCGCATTATGTTCATAATCTTTGACATCATAAGCATGACCGATAAAATCAATGTGTTCTTGAACTGTAAGCAAATCATACAAAACAGGAACTTCAGGAATGTACCCAAAACGCTTTTTAGCTTCGACACTGCGATTATCATAACCGCAAATTGAAATTTCGCCATCATAGTCTAATAATCCAATGATGGACTTAATTGTAGTGGATTTTCCGGCTCCATTTTCCCCAAGTAATACGGTAATCTCCCCTGGATTCGCAATTAATGAAACATTATTGGCCGCTACTTTGGTACCGTATTTCTTTGTCATATTCTTTACATGAATCATACTCAATCTCCTTTAATGGTAATTAAATGGTATCATGTACAATTGAATTTACGTTTTAAACGACCTAAATGACCCTATTTCTTGGCTAAACGACAAAAAAGAAGGCCTTAGCCTTCAAGTGTTTTCCGTCCTTTTCGTGACATCGGAATGATTTCTCCGTTGTCCAATTCAATTTCAGAATTACCGCGATCAACCCGTTTTATGCGTTTTTCATTCACAACATAGGATCGATGTACACGTACAAACGTCTTCCCCAAATCAAGATCAATTTTTGATAAATTCCCAACAAAATCCAATAAATCGCGATCCGCATGAATAATAATGCGGTGTTTTTCTTGTGATGTTTCAAAATAGAGAATCTCACTTACTGGAATATGATAAAGATCATCAAAAATTTTGATCGTATAATACTCCCCTATTTCCATTTGCTCTTTAATGACACGGTTAATGGTTTCATCGATACAATGGCGAATGCGAATATCCACTTGACTCATATCATCTTTAAGAATATAATCCATAGCTTCCAAACGCATCTTAAAGGTTTCTAATAACAATTCATCATGTGTTGTGATAAAAACGAGATACCCACGCGGATCACGCTCTCGAATCACTTTTGCGAGCTCGAACCCATTCATTGCATCCGGTCCTAAATCAACATCAAGAAAATAGAGACCGCGTACATTCTCAGCTGCACCTATTTCCAAAATGGTTTCGGGATTGTCAGTTGCGCAAAGTACTTTCATGTCATAATTCTCAATAAGAATATGTTTCTCAATAACATCTTTGATATGATTTCGAATCCTTGTCTCATCTTCTACGATATATACAGGTATCATGTTAAGCCTCCACTCTTAGTTCTTGTTTAAATTTTTGATGTGTGCAGGATGTATGTCCCACTGCATTTCGATATTTATTTAAAATACTACGGTAACTTTGTAGCCCCAGACCGCGTCCGCTGCCTTTCGAACTGTAGTCAGAATTAAAGATTTTATTAATTGCAATGGGTTCATGAATCGTATTTTCAATGATGACTTTAAGGTAAGTATCTTCTTGGTAGAGGAGCACGTTAATATATCCAGTCGGATACCCTTCTACAGCCTCAATTGCATTATCGATGAGAATGCCAAGCGCACGAATAAAATCGTTGGAATGCATTGAAATGGTTTTAATGGGATTCATGCATTCAAACACATAGTCAATCCCCTTCGCTTGCATTTCAATAAACTTACCCAAAAGCAAACTTTTTATTTCCATGATTTCGATGTTGGCAAGTTGTGCCGTTTGTTTAACTTCCTTCTCAAGCTGATGATCGAGGGCTAATGTATTGGTTCTTAAATACTCACGGCCTCCATTAAGCCCACTGGCTTCAATTTGATGGGCAAGTTGATTAAAGGTATCACGATAGATTTTTTGACTCTGTCGGACCCCTTCTTGAAGCTTAAAAAGTGAATGAAGATAGTAATTTTGCTCCGCAATATAAGCATTGGTCGCATCAATACGCTTGGATACAGATTCAAACGAGAGAAAGACCACACTTCCAATCGCAAGACAAGACAGGATTAAGATGAGATGAACACGATTACTTTCAAGATACTGATAAATTTCTAAGTTTTTGCCATTCACTTCAAGCAAGACAATCCCACCAAGCACCAAAATCATTGAAATTCCAAACCCATAACGAAGTTCATACAACGTATTCAAAATTACCTCAACAAAACCAGTATCGTTTGGCGTCTGAGTAATTTGAATGGGTTCAGGATGATCAATATGGTCCATGTAACGTTCTGTTTGATCAAGAATGCGTTGTACCGATTCATCCCCTTCATCAAAAGCCAGATAAATACTTGAAAACAAATTTTTAAAATCATGTCTCAACATACGTACTTCCTGAGTTAATCGTTCCAAAGATTGTGCCTGTTGAACTTGTTGGAGGTAGTGAACCCGCTGTGTATGGAGAATCAATCGTTGATGTTCTAATACTGAAATCACCAAAATAATCAAGATGACTTCAAACACCACGATCACTCCAAGAATAAAGGACGTATTACTGTAACTCTTGCTACCGTAGACATAAATGATCCGGAAAATATCTTTAATGCACCAAAAGATAAATGTCACCAAAAGCGCCTTTCGCCGTGAGGTAAACAGTTTTGAAAAATAATCACTAAAATTTGAAATTCGAAAAAGTATTGAAACTAAATATGCAACACAGGCAGTGAGAATGTATCCCCCCAAGATTGTCCACGAAATGAATTGAGGATAAGGTGATAGAATTTGATACAACATCGTAGTCACAACCGTAAAAAGACTCCCCGTAATAAAGTAACTGAATAAACTGGAAGACAAAGCATGGAGGTATGTGATATGGGCATCTCGAGTTAGAATTATAGATAAAACAAGGGCTTGAATGGCAAAAACAGGACCTTCAACTAAATACATGAGATTACGATTCAAGAGATTGGCTACCAACCCCGGTGTAAATTCTAAAATGTAATTATTAAGTACTTGGATTAGAATAAATAATGTTATGAATTTGAAAAATGTTTGTTTACGATGATGTAGTGCAATCATTTCACGATTCAAAAAAAACCAAGAAATTCCATAAAAAAACGATATTAAAATCGCAATGACTGTAATCATTAAAAAATATGTCATGATTCCTCCTGGTAAGTGATCTGAATGAATATGCGATTAGCGCTTAAATTTAAAACCACGCTTGATTGAACACGTACGCTCATGCTGTGAGCGCATAACATTTCGTTCATGAAGTAACGGTGTTACAAGGCGTTGAAAACTCTTGGAACGGACATGCACATCATCCCAATCGATTTCTTGATACAATTCTAAAGCCAAAACCTTTGCTTGTTTAGGACTTAAAACTGATTGAATTTCAATGGCTTCCGCAAGCTTATCCAAGCGAAATTGTTCTAATTGACTAATCATCAGATTTCACCCCTTTATAATCCATTAACGTTAAGATTTCCTTATGGTTGGTTGCCTTAAACGATGACATATCACCCGCGAACTCACCATCGATATTCATCGACATCATGGTATCCGATTCAATTTCAACTTCACGACACTGACGAATAATGAACATTTCATTATCGTATTCACGACTCATCATGCCTTTAAGTATTTGTCGAATTTGCGAAACATTTTTGGGTTTACGAATTAACATTACCTCAAACAAACCATCTGAAAGTTCAATATCATTTTCATCATAGTGGAAAATGCCGCCAACCGACTTGGAATTTGTAATCCCGCCAAAAACAAAACTCCCCGAAAACAAGGTATCATCAATTCGAACCTTTAAACCATATGCATGAATGCGACGAAACGTGAGAAAACCATAAATCAAATATGCACGGTAACCTAGCCAATTTTTAAGGTTTTGAGGTGTTTTATAAGTAACCTCCGTAAAATTCCCAAATGTGAGGGCAAACGTAAAACAATCCGTTTCATTTAACACACCCAAATCAACTGGACGTTCCGTTAAATTTTCAAGGTTACTGAGTATATCTGTAATATGTGCAACATTCCCTAAATTCTTGGAAATCTCATTTGCCGTTCCAATAGGTAAAATAATGAGAGGTTTTTGGATCTTGTGATTATATAATCCCTGAACCATCTGACTAACCGTTCCATCACCACCCGCAATAATATAACCTTCATACGTGTGCTCCACTTCATCCATAATCTCTACTGGACCATAATTAAGATCCGTCAGAAATAAATCAAACCGAATTTTACTTTGATTTAGACAGTGGATGAACTCATTCAGTTCATTACGTTGCGAGACGCCCGCTTTTGGATTATAAATAAACAAATACATACCATCACCTCGATTTGTAAATATTATACCACAGGATGTCATCGCTTCGCATATTCAAACTACAATCCTTAGGATAAAAAAACCATTGGCGTTTTCGCGAATGGTTTTTAGATTGTTTGTTATATTTTATAGCACCATTGAAGCGCTAAAGTACCAATACCCGCATGGGTTGCGACTGCGGCGGGTAGATTCACAATTCTAACTGTGAACGGACCTAGTGATTCTGTGAGGAAATCTTGGAACCGTTTTAAAGTATCTAACCCTTCACTGTGGAGCAGATAGATATCATGCGTATCCGGTTTCACTTCATGGTGAATCAAATCATTGACCAATAAGGAAAAAATTCTACGTTCCGAGCGGGCAACACCCAGTTTTTCAATGGATTGACCTTTATTTTCCAAATACAAAACCGGCTTAATTTTGAGTAAACTCGCAACTTTCGCAGCCGTTTTGGAAACCCGACCGCTTGCAATCACTTGATCAAGCGACTGAGGATAGATGTAGGACACTTGGTTTGAGAAGAAATGATCCAGGTAAACTTCAATTTGTTCAACCGTGTAATTTTCTTCATTCATCTTACGAATCGCACGCACCGCTTGTTGAACCGGACCCGTGATGGAATACGTATTGATAACAGTCATATTTGTAATCTTTAAATCTTGTTTCACCATTTCCATCGAACTATAGGTCCCGGATAAAGCCGTTCCAATGCTTAAAGCAAAAATATGATCATAATCTTTGCCCATTACGTTTTCAAACAGTTCATAAATCGTCCCAAGGTTGGGTTGAGACGTTTTTACGACTTCATGATTTCGTAATAAATCATTTACTTCTTGTTCCGTGATAGTAACTTGATCAATGTATACAGTGTTATTATGGATAATGGTCAATGGTGCAATATATACGTCAAATGCTTCAATTTCAGCTTGCGTAAATGACACTGATGAATCACATATTATGGCTATTTTTTTCATAATGCCCCTCCGTTATAGATAGAGTATATCGAAGTGCATGCACCGTGTCAAAGTATATTTAAGAGAAAACGAAATTATCTGAAATTTCACTCAATTCCCTCGTCAAATACCTTTTTAAAATAGGCTATAGAGGATAAATTGTTCTACAGAATTTTCCCAATATCTTTAAGCTCAATCGACACCTTCCCGTTAATATCTGTAGAGATATTAACAATGTCACTGATATCTAAAATATCGAGGGGTAAAATAATCTCAATCCCCGACTCCGTAACAATACGATGTTTCTTTGCTGCCTGTGTACGATTAACCATTTTTAAATTGATCATATCGTGAACATGTTCGTGCTCAAACGTCTCATCGATTAAACGTTCCTCTTCCTCTGAAAAGGTGTCAAATACTTCTTTTAAAATTTGTTTAGGCTCTATTTCATCAAAAAAATCAACATTATCGGTAATCACTTGCTTCGCTTTAACGATATTTTCAAAATGAGAATCGTCTCGAACTTCTGAGATGGTACTTACAAGTGTATCCACAACTTGAAAACTCGTCTTAGAATTCGCAATAATCTCACAATCTAAAAGTGATTCCAGAAGTTCTCGATAACGAATATCTTGAAATTTAACCAAAGTTTCCCCAGTTGTGAGGTTAACCATAAATGCATTTTTGACACTCGCAAACGTTTCCGGAAGAATCGCTTGATTATGCACTAAAGCATTTTCTAATCCGTGCTCATTTTGCGTAATTTTGATATAACCGTTTTTGCTTAACACTTCAAACATTGCAAGTGAAACAAAATCACCCATATCAACCATAGCAAACAAGAGATTTGTACTCTCAACCGTCATCGCTGCAATATGATGGTCAAACCAACGTTTTGCAAGTTTTTGAGTTTCTTCCATAAAATTAATTGGCGTACCAATAAGACTTAAAAAAGGACTTCCTGGGTTTAGTTTTGCTTTTGAAGCTGTTGGGCTTGTTTGAAATGCTTTCGCGAGTTTCGCAATAAAAGGCTCCACATCTTTTGATGTATTAAAATTTAAGGGTTTTTCTGATAGAATCATTGATTGTAAATCTCGATCTAATGAATGAATTACACCTTTATCAATATTCATAATTACCTCCACGATGATACCTAACTAATATAACAAAAAACAACATGGAAATCATGTTGTTTTAAGTAAATAATGTGTCATCCCTAACTTAGATACGTTCTTGTTTTTGCTTAATATAACAAATTGATCCAATAGCCACAACCACAAGAACACTTGTATATAGAACAATGTACGTCCAAGGTTCAACGCGCGCTTGGATAAATTCCTCACTCAAAATGGGTGCCTTATGCTCAGAACTTTGCAGCAATTCAACATATTTATCTTGATGGGACCCATCTACATTGATTGCAGGACGTTCAATTGAATTCACCCGAATTTGAGGCCGCTTTTCATCTTCTTTAGCGGGAATTGAACCAAAAGCTAGAATTGACACGGATAACGATACTGCTATTATTGTTGGTTTAAACATCCAATGCCTCATTTCTTCCCTTATAATTTATCACAATAAGTTCACATTGTTCAATGATATTTGCAGAAAAGAAAAAAAGACGATTCTTGGATCGTCTTTTTAGGAAATGGTTGCACGAATTAATTCTACCGGATCTTCTACATTACCACTTGGCATGGTTACCGACTTACGGAAGATGCCTGGTGTCATGTTTTTTTGTTTTACAAAGTTTCGATGAAATGTTTTACTGTTGTTATAACCTACAGCGATGCCGATGTCGACAATCGCCAAATCGGTTGATAAGAGGAGCTCACACGACTTATTGATCCTAAGATAATTCAAGAAGTCTTCAAAGTTCATTTCAACTTGGAAAAGCAGAATCAAATTTAACTCAACAAGTGGTATGTTGAACTTATCCGCTACTTCTTGAATTTTTAAGTTTTCTTTGTAGTTGTTATACATGTAATTTAAAACTTGATAAGAAAGACTTAATTCCTTATCATTAATCACTTGATGAATATTTCGATAAATCTTACGATATTCATTCGGTGTGGTTCCAATACGTTCATTATATACTTTTGATAAATGTGATGCATCTGCAAATCCCGTCAATTCCGCAATCTCACTCAGTGACATCCCTGTATAAATAAGTAAGTCTAAGGATTTCACAATACGCATCTCATTAAGTAACGCAGTAAAAGACAACCCTGTTACATCATAAATGTACTTACTGATGGCAGACTCACTCATATAGAAAAAGCCTGATAGTTTCGAAAGTGTTAATTTTTCACTCAAATGCGAGTATAAATATTTGAAAATTTTATAACGATGATCAAGTTCAATTTCTTGATTTGACTTCATCTTACATTCCTTCTTATTCGCAAATCGTTGGAAATGAATGACAAGTTCGATCAATTTATTAGTGACGTAAAGTTTCGATAAACTTTGTTCTTCAGGAATGTCGAGGTTTGATTCAACGCCGACTTCATCACGAATTTCATCTAAAACCTTTAAAATAACGTCTGCCTCTTTGGCAGTACATTGAATCACGTGATTTTTTTCTAAGGGTCCTGTCACAGCAATCATATCATTACTTGGATTCGCTCCACACTTCATCGCTTGAGAAATGTAATCGATATTATAGATTATGCGCACAAATTGGAGGGGCCTGGCCACGCTCTCAATTTCTGTAATTTCCCAAGGAAGAATTGCGATAAGAGAATTTTCTCTAATAGGATAACTTATACCGTCAATCAAAATCGTTCCCTCACCTTTTTTGATAAAGAGAAAGCGTGACGCCTGATGAATGATCGGATAGGTTGGTAAGTCAATAAATTCCATGTCAAAACTACATAGCTTTCGCTTATCATATCGAGAGCAGTTTTTACCTTGTATTTCAGTTACAAAGTCCATGAAATATACCCCCTTTCACACTTCTTGATTACACTCTTATTGTACACTAAAAAAACACTTTTTTACAGTACCTAGATTGCCCTCTTACAGCATAAATTATTTAATCTTAATCATGTTTTACGACGAAAATAAAACGTGCAAGGATTGGCATCTTACACGTTAAATAAACTTAAAACCCCTTGAAACACCAATATATCGAAATCAATCTCACCAAGATACATATCGATAATCGTAAATAAGCATTGTCATGTTCTGGAAGATTGTTAATATCTTGCTAAAAGAAAAAGGAATGGAAGGCAACATCCATTCCTTGATTCATTTTTTTATTATAGTTTAAATTATAAGCATCGCTCCGGTTAGGATAATAACACTTACGATCGCAATTATTAGGATAATTTTCTTCGAGAATTTAATCCATGTAGAGTATTCAACTTTGGCGATTGCAAGACCACCCATGATAGCTCCACATGTTGGAGTAAAGAGGTTGACAAGACCACTACCCGCTACAAAGATCATTACCATAACTTCAGGACTAAAGCCTAATTCAGATGCAAGTGGAGCCATAATTGGCATCGACACAGTTGCAAGTCCTGATGAGGAAGGAATAAGGAAGGTTAGTACGAGATAGAGTAAGTATGCAAGCGGTGCAAAGATGATTCCAGACACCCCTTTTAGTGCGTTTGCAGCATTGGTTAAGATGTAAACATCTAGTCCTGTTTCAGTCATAAGAACTGAAGCACCACGTGCTAATGCAATAACGAGAACAACACTCATCATATCGGCAGCGCCATCCATGAATGTATCGACGATTTCTTTCTCGTTAAGTTTACCAACAATACCAATAATGATACCCATGAGCAGGAACCATGTTGTTGCTTCTTGGAAATACCATTCTCCAAATGGAATTCCTGTTAACCAAGCAGTCCAGCTATCAAAGAATGTAATTCCAAAGGATCCCCATGGAATAAAGGAAAGAATCATTACTAAGAATGTAATACCAAACAAAATAAGAACTGTTTTGTGTGTTCCGGTTAATTCAACAGCGGTTGCACCTTCTGCATGTCCATAATGTTTATCAATTTCTTGTTGTTCTTGAAGTGAAAGGATGGTAGATCCTTTATCTTGTTTAACTTTTTTCGCATAACTCATTACAAAGTAAATTGAGATTAAGAGTGCGGAAATCCATAATACAAGACCAATTAACATAACAAGTCCATTATTTACTGGAATGTCTTTAGGAATGGCATCCAGAGCTGCACCAACTGCAAATGGGTTAATTGTCGATCCAAGTACCCCAGCACCCGCACCAAGCAAGACAACTGCAGAACCAACAACAGCGTCAAACCCTGCTGCAACCATGGTTGCAGTAAGCAGTGCATAGAATGGCACAGTTTCTTCAAGCATTCCGTAGGTAGAGCCACAGATTGAGAAGAGTGTCATTAATACTGGAATAATTACAAGTTCATTACCTTTAAGTTTTTTAACTAAAGCAGCAATCCCCGCATCCAATGCACCAGTTTTTGTTACAAGTCCCAAAAATCCCCCTAGAATCATAACAAACACACAGACATCAATCGCATCTGCAAAACCTTTAACTGGAGCCATCATGACTGTTGATAATGTAGCACTTGTTACATCAGGAATTAAGACTGTTACAAGAGCTAAAACAAACAGAATGATGAAAAGAATTGAAAACGATGAAAGCATTTTTCTAGATTTCTTTTCTTTTGCCATATTTTTCTCCTCCGTATGTCATCTATATAGATTGACTATTTTTCGATGATCGTTCCGGTAACGCCTGCAAGTGCATCTTTTGCTCTCACAAGTGATGTAACAAGAGCTTGACCCTCTGATGCATGTTCAACAAAATCCAAACACGCTTCAATCTTAGGCAACATACTTCCAGGAGCAAAATGGCCTTCCTTGATGTATTGTTTTGCTTCTGCAACATTCATCGTTGCAAGTTCTTCTTGTTGTGGTGTGTTGTAGTGAATGCAAACACGATCCACTGCCGTTAAAATAATAAGCATATCGGCATTTAGGTCAAGAGCAAGCTTTGAGCAAGAACGATCTTTATCAATAACAGCTGCAACCCCTTTATAACCTTCAGCTGTTTCTATAACAGGAATACCGCCACCACCGACTGTAATGACAATATCGCCTTGACCTGTTAATTGCTTAATAAGATCAATTTCAACGATTTCTTTTGGTAATGGTGAAGCGACGACACGACGATACCCACGTCCTGCATCCTCCATAAAACTGTATCCCTTTTCTGCTGCAAGTTTCACAGATTCTTCTTCAGTATAGAAGAGTCCTACAGGTTTCGTTGGTTTTTCAAACGCTGGGTCGTTTTCGTCCACAATCATTTGAGTCACAACACTTGCACAGTGTTTATCTATTTTACGTTTACGCAATTCGTTTTGAATAGCTTGTTGTAGATGATATCCAATGTAGCCTTGACTCATCGCCCCACATTCTGGAAAAGGCATGGCTGGAGTTCCACCGCCATTATTTGCAGCGAACTCCATTGCCAAATTAATCATACCTACTTGAGGACCATTACCGTGACCCACGATCACTTCATAGCCTTCTTCAGCCATATCAACGATTGTTTGTGCTGTTTGTTTAACGAGCTCGATTTGCTCTTCAGCATTATTACCGAGTGCATTACCACCAAGAGCGATTACAATACGTTTTCCCATAGAAATCGCCTACTTAAGTGTTGCATACATCACAGCTTTGATCGTATGCATTCTGTTTTCTGCTTCATTGAAGACTTTTGATTGTTTTGATTCAAATACTTCGTTTGTTACTTCCATTTCTTTTAAACCATATTTTTCATGGATTTCTTGTCCAATTGTAGTCTTAAGATCGTGGAATGAAGGTAAGCAGTGTAAGAAGATTGCATCATCAACTGCATTTGCCATAACATCACTATTTACTTGATATGGACTTAAGAGTTTAATACGTTCTTCCCAAACACTATCAGGTTCACCCATTGATACCCAAATATCAGTGTAAATGACATGAGCACCTGTTGTTGCTTTTTTAACATCTTCAGTTAATGTTACAGTACATCCGTTTTCTTTTGCGATTGCACGGCATTCTTTAACTAATTCTGCGTGTGGCATTTGTGCTTTTGGTCCACAAGCTGTAAAGTTAAGACCCATTTTTGCACATGCTACCATAAGTGAGTTTGCAACGTTATTTTGAGCATCCCCCATAAATACAAAGTTTAGACCTTTGAGATAACCGAAGTTTTCTTCAATTGTAAGTAAGTCTGCGATCATTTGCGTTGGGTGGAATTCTGTAGTTAAACCATTCCATACTGGAACGCCTGCATCATCTGCTAATGCTTGAACAATTTCTTGTGCATAACCACGATATTCGATTCCATCATACATGCGACCAAGTACGCGTGCTGTATCAGGAATGCTTTCTTTTTTACCCATTTGGGAACTACCTGGATCTAAGTATGTAACACCCATACCCAAGTCCATACCTGCTACTTCAAATGAACAACGTGTACGTGTTGACGTTTTTTCAAAAAGTAATACGATGTTTTTTCCTTCGAGGTAACGGTGTGGTGTTCCTGTAAGTTTTAAATTTTTAAACTCTTTTGATAAGTCTACTAAATATCTAATTTCTTCTGATGTGAAATCCAAAAGCTTTAAGAAGCTTCTTCCGCTTAAATTTACTCCCATGTGATCTTAATCTCCTTTATATTATTTTTTATTAAATATCTTCACGAACTAATGGCATACTCATGCAACGAGGGCCTCCACGACCACGAACAAGTTCGGCACCACGCAACTCGATTAATTTGAGTCCATGTGATTTTAATAACTCGTTACTAATTTCGTTACGGTCATACACAACAACAACACCTGGTGCGATTGTTAATGTATTGGAACCATCATTCCATTGTTCACGTTCTGAAGCCATCATGTCTTCCCCACCACATTTAATTAATGTTACAGGACGTCCAACATGTTTTGATAAGATGGATTCCAGATCGGTATCAATCTTAACAATATTCACATCACCATTTGTACCTTTAGTAATCTCAAATACTTGAAGTGGTCCAAGGATACCTGGGTGAATTGTAAATTTATCATAGTCAACTTGTGTAAACACTGTATCCAAGTGCATAAATGCACGACTGCTTGGAATATCAATTGCAAGAATTGTTTCAATTTCTGTGCCCTCAACATTGAAGATATTATGTGCGATGTCTTCAATTGCTTGAGCTTGTGTACGTTGTGAAATCCCAATCGCTAATGTTTTAGCGTTGATGTTTAGGATATCGCCACCCTCAATGTGGAAATCTGCTGTACGATCATAATAGTAAGGAACATTTCCTTTGTATTCTGGATGATATTTGAAGATGTAGTCTGCATAGATTGTTTCACGATTACGTGTTACAGAATACATACGATTCAAGCTTACACCATCACCAATTGATGCAAATGGGTCACGTGTAAAGTAAAGGTTTGGAAGTGGATCTAAGATTAAATCTTGAACCTCTCCAGCCATTTCAACTAATGACTTTTTACCTGAATGATCAAGTTCATGTGTGCGAACACCTTCCATTGTTTTTAATACAAGTTCTTTTTCATCTTTAATTGAATCTAAGAAATTGTAAACCATGTCGTGTTCACGTTTGGTTTTGATGCCGCCTTCTTCAATGAATTGATCTAAGAATTGTTTACGTAGATTTGAATCTTTAATTACTTCTGCCATTAAATCTTCAAGGTAAACAACTTCAATATCGTTATCACGAAGTGCTTGAGCAAACTTGTCATGCTCATCTTGTGCATCCTTGAGGTAAGGAATGTCATCGAATAGAAGACGTTCTAGTGTATCGGGAGTAAGGTTTAAAAGCTCCCTACCAGGTCTATGTAATAAAACTTTTTTAAGCGTTCCAATTTCGCTTGTAACTCTAATTGCGCTCATTACGTTTCCTCTTTTCTTTTTTTCTAGGTTTTGAAAGTGAACTGATCAGGAACACTTTCATCAACCGAACATAGAGTGTCTAATTCCCATGGGTTGTGCGACCTTCTATGTTTACATTTACATTGTAAGCGCTTTTTTGATTGCGTGTAGGACAATTAACCCATTTCAAATTGTATTCTTAGCATTTGCGGAATTTCATGTGATTTTTTTGATTAGTTCCATTTAAACATATAAAAACCCACTTAAAAGTGGGTTTTTATCATAAATGAAATCTTCTCGCCTTTTTTATAATCATGCAAAGAACACATTCAAAGGCGTAAATTTCCGATTATTTCTTAATCGATGTCCTTTTCAAGTTTTAGAAGGGTCTGTTTTAAAGTGAGTCCGCCTCGAAATCCTGTTAGTGCCCCATTTTTCCCAATAACCCGATGACAAGGTACACAAAGAAGTAGTGGATTTTGAGAGACCGCGCGAGCAACAGCACGCGTCTTCCGTGTTGTAAACAACATGTCTGACAGAGCCTCGTAACTGATCGTGGATCCATAAGGTATGGATTGAAGCCCTTCCCACACTTGACACTGGAAGGATGTGCCAATCAACTGGTAGCGAAAATCAAAGCATGTACGCTCACCTGATAGATATTCGTTTAATTGTTCTACGACTTCCTCACAGGCCTGCATGTCCAATTCTAAATAATCCACTTTAAATTTTCGTTTAAAAAAATCAAGATCCTCTGCAGTACTAAGAAAAACGATGTTGTCTTGGTGTTCAACAATAAGATAATCATGTCCTTGAATATTACAGATTCGACCAATCATAGTTATCCCTCCGTCGGTTTATGATACCTGGCTTAATGTTCCATTTTCAAGTTTCCATACCTCATCCGCAATTCTAAGAGTTGAAGCTCGATGGGATACAATGAGAATGGTTTTGTCTTGTTTGTAAGCTACAATCGATTTTAAGATTACAGCCTCATTAAGGCTATCTAAATTGCTTGTGGGTTCATCTAAAAGGATAAAATCGCCTCCATGTAAAAAGACGCGTGCTAATCCAATACGTTGACGTTCTCCAGATGATAAGTTACTTCCCAGTTCTTCCATCATCGTATCATACCCTGAAGGAAGGGTCATGATAAAATCATGAACTGAGGCTTGTTTTGCTGCCTTATAAATTTCATCCTCGGTTGCATTCGGTCTAACCAAAGCAATATTATTCTTAATTGTATCTTTAAAGATATCCGTATCTTGGCTCATCATACTTTCAATACTTCTTAGATGTTGGGTTTCAATTTCCTTAATATTAAGATCATTAATGTGAACACTGCCCTCGTTCACATCCCAAAAACGCATAAACAGTTTCAAAATGGTGGATTTACCCGCACCGCTTTCACCAGTAAGTGCAATAATTTTATTTTTACCGATGTTCATCGAAATCCCATCCAAAATCACTTCTTGGTCATATTTAAAGGTTACATCCCGCATGGATGCTTCGTTAAAGGGTTCTTTTTCACCAACTGAAACCGCGTCAACCTGGGGCTTTTCATCCAATAAGTCAAGAATTCGTTGTCCGCTCGCTAATGTATGATACAAATCACCACTCAAATTTGACAATGCAATGACTGGGCCAAACGAACTCATATGCAACGTAAATATCAGTAATAGAATTTTGAAATCCAGATGTCTTCCATAATAAAGAATCGCAAATCCTGACAGCATGATGATGAAATCAACTACCACGCGCATCAGACTTTGATATCGATTGAGTGAATTTTGCTTTTCATTAAGATCATATGTTCGTTGTTTGAGTAAATCCATGGTTCGTTGTGAATTTTGATATTGTTCCAGTTCTTCAATACCACGAATTGAATCCAAAACCCGTGTGTTTAAATCTCCTAAGTCATTTCGTATCTCAAGTCCCAGTTCATTTCCTAATTTACTGCTCATAATTGGGATCACAACACCTACAAGAAGCAGTGCACTTAAAGAAATCAATGCTATGGTTCCAGCTCGGAAAGCAATTGTGAGAACCACTGTAACGGAAATTATCACTGCAATAATAATGGGCGAAATCGTATGGGCATAGAACACTTCTAATAACTCTACATCATTGGTAATCATTGCAATTAAATTTCCGCGATCTTTTGTCTCTAATTTTGCGGGGGCCAGGGCTCTTAATTTCTCAAAAACTTGATGACGGATATGGGCTAACAGTTTAAAAGCTATAAAGTGATTTAAAGCTTGTTCACCATATCGAAACACCCCTCTTAATAAGCCACAGCAAATAAGAATGATGAGTAAAAAAGTAAATGAATTGCTTTCAATAATTTCGACTACAATACGTGCTGATAAATAAGGAATTCCGATGGCCGCGAAATGCCCTAGTACGCCAAGGGTAATTGCGCCCAACATCGGAAGATAGAGTGGCTTTACAAACCCTACAAGACTTTTCATAATACCTAATCCAGTTCGCTTTTTCATCGTTAACATGCCTCCAAGAAAATATAGTTTTCAAGATCTTGTTGTGCTTTAACAAGTTCTTGATAAACCCCAGGCGTTTCCATAAGGGTATGGTGATCACCACATTGAACAATCTCACCTTGATCAAGTACGTAAATGCGATCACATTCAAAACAGTTTGCCAAACGGTGAGAAATCATAATAATCCCTTTTCCGTCATGACGAAGTTGTTGAATGGTATTAAGAATAATCATTTCACTCTCAACATCAATATTGGACGTTACTTCATCAAAAATATAGAATGGGGTATCGTGAACTAAAGCACGTGCAAGAGCCAAACGTTGTTTTTGTCCTCCAGAAAGATTAGAGCCGCGTTCCTTAATTTCATGATCAAGACATAACTCAAGATTTACACGATTTAAACATGCTT
Organism: Erysipelothrix sp. strain 2 (EsS2-6-Brazil); assembly: GCF_016617625.1. Classification (NCBI taxonomy): domain Bacteria; kingdom Bacillati; phylum Bacillota; class Erysipelotrichia; order Erysipelotrichales; family Erysipelotrichaceae; genus Erysipelothrix; species Erysipelothrix sp. strain 2 (EsS2-6-Brazil). The sequence continues at coordinate 9,731 of NZ_SBAR01000005.1, read as the reverse complement.
TAAGACTCTCATCGGAATAAGAACCGCCCATCATCAGATTTTCGCGGACACTCCCCTTAAAGATAATACTGTCATGACTTACATATGTTACATGTTTATAAAGTTGACTGCAGTTAATCTCTTGACCACCAAAATAGAGGTGTCCGGATTGCGGAAGAATGCGTCCCATAAGCAAGGCGACCAACGTGCTCTTCCCCGAGCCACTTTCACCAACAATACCAATAAATTCATGGGACTCTGCATAAAAGTTTATTTTTGATAAAACGGGCGAATCTGTATATGAAAACGATACGTCTTCGACAACATACCCTTGATCACTGAATGAGTCCGATAAGATCTTTTTACAATCTGCCTCCGTTGCAAGTAATTTAAATATTTTCTCGCTTGCAGCCATTCCATTCATTGCGATATGGAAATAGGAACCCAGCTGGCGCATTGGAATAAAAAACTCCGATGAAAGTAAAATAAAGAGTAACATTCCTGTTAGGGAGAGAGTCCCTGATTTATAAGCAAAAACTGAAATGACAAGTGCCAACATGGCTCCCCCATAGGCGACCAAATCCATCACGGATATAGAATTCAATTGCATAATCAAAACCCGCATGGTCACTTTCCGAAAAGATTCGGCATCCTCATCCATTTGTTCTTGACGCAAACGATCTGCATCAAAGACTTTTAAGGTTGTCAGACCTTGAAGGTTCTCAAGAAAATGATCGCCTAAACGTGTGTATTTCGACCAATACTTATTTAATAATTTTTTGGCAAGCTTCTGAATTACAATGATTGATAAAGGAATCAACGGAACACAAATAAAAAGAACAAACGCTACACGAAAAGAATACTGAAGCAAAAACACAAAGAGTGTTAAAGGTGCAAGAAGACTATAAATAAATTGGGGTGTATAAAGGGCAAAATAATTTTCGAGTTGTTCAACCCCTTCTGTCGAAACTTGCGTAATTTCACTGCTCGTTAAAACCGATTGATAATCTGATCCAAGCTCAAAGAGCTTCCCAAAAATTAACGATCGCATTTTAATTTTTACACATGAACTTGTCTTTTGCATTGCACGCGAGCTTTTAAAAATTGCAATCCCCTTTAAAACAAGGGCAATCCAAAAATAAAATGGAACATGGAATGACATGCCTATATAATGGTCGCCTAAAACCTTAACAAAAACATACGTTAATACGATATTTGTAATGAGTGCGACCCATTTATAAAAAACTGTTTCCAAAATTGGTTTTTTTGCTTCCTCAACAGTCTTTATGAGTTGAATATTGATCATACTTTGAATCCTCCAGCATCGAATCCTCCAGCATCGTTACGTCATCTTCATCTGCAATTTTAAAGATAAAATAATAATATTTAAACAGAATAAGCAAACCGATTATGATGCGTGCATAAAAATTCTTTGAAAAATAAAAAGCACACGCCATCATGATCGTAGCCAAGCATAAAATTTTCTTTTTAGTTTTTCGCTTCATCGTATGTTTCGTGACAAAATCATCCAAATGATTTTGATATACCGACGTATGCGTTAACCAGTGATGAAATCGGTCAGAACTCTTTGCACCACATATGGATGCACATAACAAAAAGGGCGTTGTGGGTAGCACTGGGAGCAATACACCCAACAGGGCTAATCCTAAAAATAGAATTGCTAAAATCATCATAACTGTTCGTCTCATAATCCACCTCGTCAAGAAATTATAAACGATAAACAACGCATTAATCATGTGAAATCATTTGAATTCATATATTTTTAAGAAGTGAAATCTAAATAGTGTCCGAAATGCACGCACTTGTGTAATTTCACCTCAAATTAACAATTGTTTTGCACGATGCTATTCTTCTCTTTTTAGGCTTTTATCTGGATTCACCACATGATATAATTTCCAAGTAAAAAATAGAGGTATGAATATGGAATCATGGATTATTACGTCGAAGACAATTGGGCAACGCATTGACCATTTTTTAAATGAACACCTAGACCTATCACGAAGTAAAATTGCGAGTATGATCAAAGATGGAACCATCTTATGTAACGATATGCCCACGAAAGCAAATTACAAAACGAAACTCAATGATTGTATTACCGCTTCAACCTATCAAGTAAAAACATTGGATATAGAACCTGTTAAAATGAACATTGATGTCGTTTACGAAGACGAATACCTTCTTGTCGTGAATAAACCCAGAGGCCTTGTCGTACATCCGGGTCATGGTGTTAAATCCGATACGTTACTTCATGGATTGATCTATTATTTAAATCACAACAAAGATCACTATATTCGCCCCGGTCTTGTTCATCGCATTGACCGAAATACATCTGGACTTCTTGTCGTTGCCAAAGATGATAAAACACATCAATTTCTCGCTGAGCAGTTGCTTGATAAAACAATGAATCGAACGTATTACGCCTTAGTTCACGGCGTATTGCCACAGGCCCATGTTCTGGTTGATGCGCCCATCGGCCCTGATAAATCAAACACCAAGATTATGACTGTGAATCAAGCACGGAGCAAACCAGCCCGAACCCATTTCGAGAAAGTTGAAACTTATATAAACTCAAGTTTGATTCGTTGTAAACTTGAAACTGGAAGAACACATCAAATACGTGTTCATGCGCTTTACGCTAAGATTCCGCTTCATGGTGACCCCCAATACGGGCACCCGCTTGATGCAGATCAAAGTGGCCAATACCTTTGTGCTTCAAAACTTGAATTTATTCACCCTAAAAGTTTAAAACTCATGCAATTTGAAGTGCCACTTCCTGAATATTTTATCGAGAAAATTAAAACAATCACACATGCAAAGTAAGTCTTTTTCCCAAAAGAAAAACAAACATCACTGAAGTATTTAGCGATGTTTGTTTTTTTTATGCTTCCAATCGACTCATAATTTTAAAAAACAGACTCATTCCAAAATTCCCCAAAGCCATCCATAGACATGTCCTAAAGGGATTCTGTTTCAATGAAATTTCCGTACCGAAGCGCTGTTGGAGAGCATCCAGGATTACAGGCGAAATAAGATAGAGTGCAAGCATTAAAGCGGCTGTAATGAATGCAAGCTTCCCAAAAAGTTTCGTCCAATGCCAGCCCGTATTCATAAGCATGAGCGTTAAAAGAATGAGTGCTATACTGACAAGGGTCCCTATGATAATCTTACTGCGTTCGTTCATAAACCAATGAACCCCAGTTAACACGCGTTGTTGGTTGGGAGAAAGTTCTTGTTGAACACGAGTAATGATGGTTTCATACGTACGCTGCACATCGGGATGATTTAAAGCCTCCTCCACAACTGCACTGACTTCTTCAACCGAAACATTGCCCTCGCTCAATGACTCAATTTCAGGGGCATAGGATTCAATATAGGATTGAACCTCTCCCTTTAATGCAAGCTCATTCATACTGATGTCACCCGACACGACATCACTTAAAGCATTCGTTACCAGTGTTTCAGAAATTTCTTGAAATTTTGGATCTTGAACGACCTCTTTTTGCAATGCATCAAACTCATTTTGCTTTGGTTCTGGAATCATGGCGCGAATCGGCTCAAAGTAGTGCGCTACCTGTGTTTCAACATCCATAAATGTTGGTTCAATAAATGAAGAGATCTGTCCCAATTGGGATTGTACCATCAATGTGCCAACCAATACGAACATAGCAACAATTACAAGCAAACTCAAAAGTCCATTAACAATTTTTTTCATAATCCACCTCAAAGTCCATTATACATGATTCGAATCATTACGGTAACAGCCTTTGGTTATGATCTTGTGTACGTTGCATTGCCTCTTGAAATTGATTTTGATCTAAATCATCCCGTTTTCGAAACTCAATAAAATCACAACGCTTAGATAGTTCATGAATCAGAAGATCACCGATGTATCGTGGTGTCAATTCATACCCTGTAAGCATGTCCAATGATTCCATGGAATGGGGATTAACATCGACGACATCGCCCCGGCAGTGAGCATAAAAATCTCGCACCAGTTCACCTCGTTTTATTTGGTCACCGCAGACACTAATGTAACATACCATTGATGTTTTTGACCCTGAACGACGTTGCGCAGTACCACAGAACTTTTTCCCATGTATACTCATATCCGTATCACCAGGACAATATGCACCCGCTACTTTATATATCTCAATTTTATTTGAAATGGGTTGAAGTGCTTCACGAATAAAATCACCATATATAAGGTAGTTATCGTTCATCGACGCAGAAGAATGAAATGTAAGTGACATATTCAAAACCCCTTCATCCGCCACGATTGAACGACCCCCAGAGTTACGAATCATAACCGGTTGGCCTTGTTTTTGGTAGAACGCAAGCCCTTTATCAAAATCATCCATTCTTACATCATCAACACCCATATTGATGCCTTTATGTTGAAAAAGATGTAGAATCAACTCATATTCTGCAACATTTTTTAACGAATATGCATCTATTGAAGTCGATATAAAAGCATCCTCCGTTTGCATAATTTCATCAATAACAATTCCCTTCATACAATCCCCTACCTTCTAATTCAATCTTAGATTCATCAATCCTCCAAGTCAACAACCATGACCTTTCACAAACACATGATATAATCGAGACAAAGGAGGCATTTTATGGAAAAACAACAATACGATGTGTTGCAACAGCTTTATCTTTTGTACCAAACCCGTTGTGATCGAAAAGATTGTTCGCGAACGGTTTCTAATTTCAACAGTTCATTCATACAAGAAATTGCTTCAAACCTCGACCTGGATGAAGAACAGGTTAAAGAGAGCATCACGTTACTCCAAGAAGCGGGTTATACGAAACTATGGGTTGTTGGTGGTTTTGAGCTCACGCGACGTGGCATTCGAGAAGCGCAACGATTATTTCAATAAAATCTAAAAAAAACGCTCAACAAAACCTGCGAGCGTTTTTTTTGATACCCTTTAAAAGCGGTCATAACTTATTCAAATGTATGTTTCAAAATCCGTTTTAACGTCTCATCATCATTAAATTCAAATTGGTCAACAAGACTTGAATCGAGATGCGTTAAAAAACGACTGTTTCCCATTGAATCCATGGCGATAATTGCTTCTCCATCTTCAGATCCCGCATACGCACGTTCGATATTTCTAAAACCACGAGCATCTGCTTCTTCCATTATTTTTCGTGCAAGAAATTCACGTTTATCAATATAAGACTCTACTTCTTCATTGGTGACAAGATATGCATCCACTTGGGTTGCATCATCAACCATCCCTGTCTCTGAACTATCCATGTATACTACTGGAATCACAAAGACCGAAATTCGTTCATTAGGAACAAACATGTGTTTTGTGATTGGGACACGCTTACCACGGTAGTGAATTTCCTCATAATCAGGCAAGTTTTCTCGATTGATCGAGTAATCCGTAAACGGTTCTTCGACCCCTTCAATTTGGTACTGTTCAATTTCAATATGAGGAATTTGTTTGATAAAGTTAAGCGCATTTGCTTCTGTATCAAAGATCCCTAATGTATGATGACGCTCATACTGCATTATTTTAACAATAAACATTGTCTTACTCCTTCCGACGCTCCAGCGCTTTAAACGATAACGTTATTTGCTCAACATTTATATTTCGACCGATAACTACGAAATGACTTTGCGTTTCTTGGTTTTCATCACCATAATCAATCATAAAGGTGCTCGCAACCCCCTGAACGACAATGGATGCATCGATTCCCTCTACCGACAAAAGCCCTTTATAACGAAGAAGATCATGTCCCATTGATTCTACCAGTTCCACAAGCCACTCTTTAAAATCAGAAAAAGAGAGTGGATTTTCAGCGTAAAGTGTCAAGGTATCCACGTGTGAATGACGATGATGTTTGGTTTCATGCGATTGATTTAAAACCGTTTGATTTAACGAGGCATACTTGGTATGTGATGCATCAAAACGGTCTTCATTTAAAAGATGAAGATAAGTTTGATCCTGTTTTAAAAGAGAAACTGGAGCTAATGGATTAATAGCTTTTAACTTACCTAAAAGGGAATACGGTGTTGATAAGGCTTTCGTGATGTAAATCCGATCAGCAAAAGCGATTTGCTCCAACGATTCACGGTAGTGTTCCAATGCTTGATCCCCATTGAGTGCATCCACAAGGGTAATAATTTCGTTTAAAAAGAAATGGTTTTGGATTGGTTGTGACTTTAAAATCGTTTGAATTAAGGGATTTACTTCCGCAAGTCCGCTTGTTTCAATGATGATTGACTTCAAGTGCATCTTTTGGGCCTCAAACTGTTGCTTTAAGTCTAGAATCGCACGTTCAAATTCACGATCATCGACACAACATAAACACGCACTGTTAATTTCAAAAATACGATCTTGATCATATTTAATAAATGCTTTATCCAGGTTTACAGATCCAATTTCATTGATAATTAAACCAATTGTATCGTCTTGAGACTCACGTAGAATTTGATTGATGAATGTTGTTTTTCCAGATCCTAAAAACCCAGAAATAATTGTAATTGGGATCATAGCGCCCTCCTTATTAATAATTCTATTATGCGTGAACGACAGAATTCACGCAAGTAAAAAGTGTCTTAATTCAAAATAAAAAGATCCATTGATGCCAATTCAATCAAAGTAGAGAGGTTTGTTTGACAAAACCGGTTTACTTAATTAGAATGGTTAGTGTTGTCGTCACCGATATGTGATGATTTGTGGAGGAAAGAATAACAATATGAAAAACAAAACAATCTTAAGAACCTACTTTAGTTTCTTCTTAAGTGGGATCTTTATCCTAGGTATTGGCGCAATTATGCCAGACCTTATTACAAACCTGAATCTCTCTTATAGCGATGCAGGAACCTTACTCTCAATGTTTGCGGTAGGTAACCTACTTTCTAACTTTATCAGTCCCTTTGTATCTGAACGCTTCGGAAACAAAATTGCGATTGGTATTCTCGCTGCACTTGTACCCTTAAGTTTCTTATCGATTGTAGTATTTACAGAATCCATTCGTAAAATATTATGGCTTGGATTTATCTTAATGGGAATTGGACGTGGTGCCGTAAGTATTTTAAGTAATGCCATCGTTAATGATCTTAGTGATAATAAGTCACGAGACATGAATATGCTTCATACAATTTTTGCGATTGGTGCCGGTCTTGCATCCTTTGTAATTATTGGTTTGAAAAAAATTGGATTTGACTTTAATCAACTCATTCTATTTTTAACTGCAATTACAACCATTTCATGGATTAATTATCTCACCATGGATCTCGATTTAAATGGACAACAAAAATCTACAAATGTTGTGGAAACGCAAAAATTAGACTTCGCTTTCTTTGCAGTTGCATTTGTTATGTTCTTCTATCTAGGTTTGGAGAATACGATTAACGGTTGGTTTATGACCTACTTAAAGAGTATGAACATTTTGTCCGACGCATTTGCTGCAACCTTAGTTTCCTTGACATGGATTATGATAATGATTGGACGTTTAATGACTGCATTTATTTCTCAAAAAGTTAAAGGATCCAAACTGGTGTTGGTTTATACCGTTGGAGCCGCAATCGCATTCTTTGGTCTTGTATCAACAATGAATCCAGTCATTATTACAATTTCGATTTTAGGACTTGGATTATGTCTTGCAGGAATCTATCCAACAAGTATTGCGAATACATCAAAATATGTTATTGGGAACCAAAAACGTTTAGCCTTATTGCTTACATGTGCTGCATTAGGTGGAATCATTACCCCTCAAATTATTGGATCAATTGCAGACCGTACAAGTATGGTTTTCGCGATTAATGTTCTTGCAATCAATGCAATTGCAATGGTATTCTTCGCATTTATCTCTGATCGTAAATTATAGAAATAATTCAAACCACTTTCGAAATAAAGTGGTTTTTTTTGTTAAAAAAAACCAATTCTTCATGAATTGGTTTAAACGCGTAATGTATGCTACGACTCTATCGTAAATACGATTTCATCAGCATCCTGATGTGTTGCGATCTTACTTCCTGCTAATACCACACCGACATAGATCATGAAGTAGCCACATGTATAAATGATGCTTGGAACGCCATTTAGAAAACTTAATGCTACCGGTGGTGTTGAAACATACCCATAATTTGTTTGGATTAGATGGTTAATAAAACTTACGATGATAAAATAACCACCCACCATCTTGATGACACCTAATGTTGCACTTTCCTGCATGGAGAAATGATAACGATACTTCATATAGAGTGGCACTAAAATCATTAATGAATGTCCTACAAAAAATTGTATAAACATCGCATTCGGGAAGCTAAACCCACTGGTATCTGCTAAAATCAAGGCAGTTACGGCTGCAGGAATTCCAAGCAATCCCAAAACTTCATAGATACGTTCCTGTTTCGATACAAGTAGAATAATTGTCATAATCTGCAAAATACGACATGGATAAAGCGGTAACGCGTCATGTAAGGTCAGTTGATGATTCATCGCATACCAACTATAAAGTAACCCCTGTTGAATCAAATAGACGCCAAGGAAAACCCATCGTAACCAAGCATATTTCCCCATTGCAATTTCATCACGTTTTTTAATCACTATTCCGATACAAATCCCCGCCAATATTAACATTAAGAAATGAATCGGCGTATAGAGTGTAAAAGGGTTTTGACTAAAGTATAACTTTTCACTTAATTGACTCATAAAAACTCCATTTTTCTATTTTTAAAGTAACATTCATTATACCCTATTTCACAATAAAATCACACTGATTTTGGCTGAATCAAAATGAAATGACGTTAATAATTACAAAGAATGCATTCCTCCAAATCTAAAACAGAAGGGCTTTTGGTTCTAGCTTTTCTAATAAATCATTGTGAATAAAAAACACCAAAAAGAATTTGGTGTTTGGATCGATCAAATCGATTCACGAATTAATCTATCGTTAAGGATTTAATATAGACAGGATGATTGCTTTTCGCGCGATAACTTCGGTCAAGGATATATCCATTTTTTAAGTAAAGATGCTGCGCGGAATCGGTGGTTAGGATGAGTTTAAAGACTTGATTTGTCTGCGCTTCGCTTTCGACTTCCATCAGTAATTTTGAAGCCAACCCATGTGTTCGATGGGATGGCTTGACCCAAAGTTCACGAACAAACATCACATGCTCCGTAAAAAACCAATGGCTAAGATGATCATATCGATACATGATAAACGCAATGATCTGACCCGCTTCTTCATACGCTAAAACTTCATTGTTTTCTTCACGATTCATTGCTTCAAAAAATTCATGATGATTGCTTATTTCATAACCAAATTCATGAAAATACGCCATAAATGCATCTTTAAAGAGTGCATAGGTTAAGTCATCAATACATACTTTTTTCATTTAATTACCTTCCTTTTGAACCTTTATAATCGTGTCTGCTCTAAAAATATCCAAAGGTATTTTAAAAAAATAAATTTAGAGGGATCTCATCATATTTTTTCATCATTAATCCCTCCTTTCTCTAAAAAAGTATAACATAGAATACATTTCATAATCGATGTTTATTATCATTAACAGACCCTATCAAAAAAAGAACTCATAATCATGGAGTTGTCAAACAAAAGTAGACATTAATAAAAGACTAGAAACCCTTATCCATTTTATATTGGATAGGGGTTTTGTAATTTAAACAGTAAGCAGGTCTTTCAAAATTGAAATAATGTACATATTCTTCGATAAAATTTTCAAAGTTATCTACGGACCAGTA